>NZ_JBSHBN010000114.1:0-30607 GCF_053612025.1 Kitasatospora sp. NPDC054768 | reverse complement strand
GGCCACCCCGGAGCCGGGGTGGCGCGCCCTTGTCCGGGCCCGTCTGCTCGTGTCGGGGCCGGGCCCGGTCCGTCCGCGGGGCCTGTCCACCGGTGTTCGGGGCGGCGGGTTCGGGCCCCGGTCCGTCCGCGGGGCCGCGTGTCAGGGTCCGGGCCCGTCCGCGCGCGGTGTGACGGGCCCGCTGTCCGCTGCGAAGCGGCGGTGCCGGTCGCCGTGATCGGCGAACGGATCTGGCCGGTGCCGCCGTGATCGGCGGCATACGGTCAGGAACGGCTGTGTCACCTTCGCGGGTTGGGCCGGCATGGTGATGACGGCGGGTCTGTTCTTCATGGCGGTGCTGGTGATCGTGCCCTTCACGCTGGCCTCGATCCGGCATCTCGTGGTGCGATCCGGCCGTCCGGGATGGTTGTGCCGCCGTTTGACCACGCGACCGCGAAGCGGCGGGCTCGGCCTCGGCGCGACCGCGACCGAGGAGTTGCACGCCTTCTTCCATGCCAACAAGCGCGTGCAGATCGAGCAGCGGCGCACTCGACTGGTCGTGCGGGACGACGACCACGCCGGCGCCCCGCCCCGCACCGGTGTCGACCTGGCCGGCGGCACCGCTGTCGTTCGACGGCGGAGGTAGCCGCGCCTACCGTGCGCGATCCCCTCACCGCAAGATCCGCTTCTGAGACGGTTCCCGGGGGTGGAGGCAGGTCCTCCTCGCCTCGCGGGCACCGGCGGGCCGCTCCGGCCGCAGCGGCCGGAAAGGGGCGTGGACCGCCAGGGCGAGCGCGTGATCCACTGCGCGCATGAGTGTTGCCGGTCGGTGTGTTCACCACTGACGACGGTGGCGGGTCCCGTTTCCCCGACGTCCGCGAAGGCCCGTCGGATCGTGCCGGCCTGGAGAGCCGGCGTTCCACGCTCCCGGGGGTGGCAGAGCGTCCGCCCGCTCGGCGCGCGGTTCTCCCCCTCCCCCCGGGCCGGCCGGCCGGTCGGTCGGGGGGGGCTTCGCGTGGCGCCGGCCGACGTCGCGGAGTTCGTCGAGGGGGTCCTGCTGCCGAAGGACGACGTCGAGTCCGCAGCGGCCCGGACGGGCTCGCCCGAGCCCGTAGCCCGACGCGTCAGGGAGTTGGCCGATCGTTCGGAGGACATCCTCGATGCCGCCCGGCGGGCGTCGCAGGTCGGTGGCGGAGTACGGATCCGGATCCGGATCCGGTGACCCGGCGCGCCGATTGCGCCACCGGATCGGTCATTCGGCGTGACCGGCCGCGGACGGTGAGTCGGAACCTCACGCCGTCGACCACCCGGCGGTGTTCCCGCCACGGCCGTCGATCCGCGGCAGCCGGGGGAGCCCTGCGCTCCCGTGCCGTAGGCGTGCGCCGGTGCGGCCGGCGTGCAGCGCGAAGGCCCTGCCGAACCCGCGTCCGGCCCCGGTGACCACCACGTGCTTCCCGGCGAGATCCGTGCGTGCTGCTCCTTCGACCGTCCTGTGCCGGTCGTGTCGCGGTGCGGGCGGCCGTGGCGTCGGCGCCACCGGGCCCCTGGCCTCGGCGCGGTCGCGGGCGGGGAGGTCCGCCGCGGCGCGTCCCGGAGGGTGGGGGCCGGGCGGGGCGGCCGGGCGGGCCGGGGTGTGCGGGCCGGGGGTGGGTGTGCGGCGGCCCGCCGCCGTCCCTGCCCGCCGCCTTCGGGGCGGGCGGGGAAGGGGCGGGGCGGGCCGTCACGGACCGCGGACACGGACCGCGGACACGGACCGCGGACACGGACCGCGGACACGGACTGCGGGGCGGCACCGGGGATGTGCGGTGCCGGGCGGGTCAGTTGAGGGCGGCGAGCGCGGCCTCGTAGTTCGGCTCGTCGGCGATCTCCGCGACCAGCTCGGTGTGCAGGACGGTGTCGTTCTCGTCCAGGACGACGACGGCGCGGGCGGTCAGGCCGGCCAGCGGGCCGTCGGCGATCGCCACGCCGTACACGTCGTGGAAGTCCCGCCCGCGCAGGGTGGAGAGGGTCTTGACGTTCTCCAGGCCCTCGGCGCCGCAGAACCGGGCCTGCGCGAACGGCAGGTCGGCCGACACGCACAGCACCACGGTGTTGTCCAGCGAACCGGCCTTGGCGTTGAACGTGCGCACCGAGGTCGCGCAGGTGGGGGTGTCGATGCTGGGGAAGATGTTCAGGACCTTGCGCTTGCCCGCGAAGTCCTTCAGGGACACGTCCGCGAGCCCCTCGCCGACCAGCGTGAACCCGGGTGCCTGGCTGCCGGCGGCGGGCAGCGCGCCACCGACCTGCACCGGGTTCCCCTTCATCGTGACCTGAGCCATGAAAAGCCTCCTACCAGCGGTGTGTACGGGATGCAACGCCGCCGATCCTACTGCCCGCCCCGGACCCCGCCAGGGGGCGGCCACCGACCGGACACCCGACCCCGACCCCGACCCCGACCCCGACCCCACCACGCCCCGGCCCCGGCCCGGCCCCGGGGCGTGGTGGGGCCCGCCGGTAGGGGTGCGGGCCGTGTTCGGGTACCGCGGCTGGATCGAGGCCGCGCACAGCGCCGCCGCCGCCGCCGCCGACGACGAGCGGCTGCGGGAGATCTCCGGCCCCCACCTCCTGGACCCGGGGTGGATGAACGGCGAGCCGTTCGTCCACCTCGCGGGCTTCACCGACCACCGTGACGAGCGGATCCCGTCCTTCTTCCGGGAGGCCGGGACACGGGCACCGCGCTCGTACGGCCTGCCGCACGTGCGCGACGACGAGGACCCCGGGCACGAGAACGGGATGCGCCTGACCGGGACGGTCCGCGGACGGGCGACCGAGGGCCCCTCGCCGCTGCTGCCGCCCCGCGTCCCGGTCCTGGAGGACCCGTTCCACGTCCGAGCACACCCGCGTTCCTCGGCGCGACACCGGTGGGCCGTGGCGCGCTACGGCGTCCCGGCGCCCCCCGCGCGGGCGACCTCGGGCAACGCCCGCCCCCGCACGGGCGGGGACGGCCTGGATGCGCACGCCGGTCCGGCACCGACGCGCACCCGCCCGGCCGTAACCGGCCCGCGGCCTGCGGCAGTTGACGGCTGCGACCCGAGGCGGCGGCGGGGTGCGCGGGCGCCCGGCCCCGGCTGCGCCGCGCGGTGGGCGACCACCGGCCGGGCCGGTGGGGGCGCCGGCGGTGGGGCCGTGGCCGAGGTCCGGGGTGGCGGGGCCGGTGGGGGTGCGGTGCCAGGTGGTCCCGTGGAGGGCCGGGCGTCCGTCGTCGGCGACCGGGCGCGGGACCGGCCGTGCCGTCACCGGGGGCTCGCGCGCCCGGGGGTGCGGGCCCGGCGGTGTCGCCGACCGGGTCCGCCGTCGTGGCAGGGCGTTCCGCCGCCGCGTACCCGGCTTTCCCCGGTCCGGCCCCGCCCCGTCCGGCAGCCCGGTCGCCCGCGCGGGGCCGGGGCGACCGGTGACGCCCCGTCACCCCCGCCCCCACCCCCGCCCCCACCCCTGCCCCACCCCGGCCCCACCCCTGCCCCGTCCCGGCCCCGTCCCGGCCCCGTCCCGGGCGCGGGCGCGGGGGTCAGGCGTCCCCGGTCCCGGGGACGGTGAAGGGCACCCCGGTCAGTTCCTGCGACACCTCCCACAGTCGCCGTCCCACCGCCTCGTCCTGCGCGCGGGGCGCCGGCGAGGTGAGCGCGGGCGTTCCGCGCAGTTCGCCGAGGCCGCTCGGCCCGTACAGTTCCCCGCCGCGCACCTGCGGCGCGGTCGCCGCGTGCAGCTGGGCCAGCGCCCCGCGGGCGGGGGACTGCGCGAGCGGGCGCAGCAGGTGTCCGAACAGCAGCCGCACCCCGGTGACGGTGCCGGCGCGGGGCAGGGCGGTGGCGGCGTAGCCGGGGTGGGCGAGCACGCTGCGCACGGGGCTGCGGGCGGCGTTCAGGCGGCGGTGCAGTTCGAGGGCGAAGACGGCGTTGGCGAGTTTGGACTGGTTGTAGTGGCCCATGGGGGAGTAGGCGTGTTCGCCGTTCAGGTCGTCGAAGTCGATGCGGGCGCGGCGGTGGTTGGCGGAGGTGACGGTGACCACGCGGGGGTCGCGGCCGCGGGCGAGCAGGTCGATGAGGTGGGCGGTGAGGGCGAAGTGGCCGAGGTGGTTGACGGCGAGCTGGAGTTCGTGGCCGTGGGGGGTGAGGGTGCGCGGGGGTGCCATGACGCCGGCGTTGTTGACCAGGACGTCGGGGTGCACGCCGTCCTCGCGCAGGCGCTGGGCGAAGGCGTGCACGCTGTCGGGGTCGGCGAGGTCCAGGCGGCGTACGTCCAGGCGGGCGCCGCTCTGTTCGGCGCGCAGGTGGGCGGTGGCGCGGTGGCCTTTGGCCTCGTCGCGTACGGCGAGGACGACGTGGGCGCCGCGGCGGGCGAGGGCGGTGGTGGTGGCCAGGCCCAGGCCGCCGGCGGCGCCGGTGACGACGAACACCCGCCCGCTGAGGTCCGGGGCGGGGTCGGGGGTCCGGTTGCTCGGTGTCATACGGCTCACGCTGCCCTGCATGTCACCAAGTGTCAAGACTGACGTTCGATGACGTGAGTGGCGTGGGGGCTAGGATGGGGCGGTGACCTCCCGACCCGCCGCCACCCTGGCCCAGCGCAAGCGCCAGCTCGTCGCCGACGAGCTGACCCGCGCGGCCCTGGACCTGCTGGCCGGCGGCGGGTTCGACGCCGTCACGGTGGACGAGATCGCCACCGCCGCGGGGGTGTCCAAGCGCACCTTCTTCCGCTACTTCGCGTCCAAGGAGGATGTGGTCGTCCAGTTCCTGGCCGCGCTCGGCACCGCCATGCGCGAGGAACTGGCCGCCCGCCCGGCCGAGGAGACGCCCTCGGTCGCGCTGCGGCACGCGGTGTGGCGCTGCGTGGAGGACTGCGCCGGGCACGAGGAACGCGCCCGCAGGGTGGTGCGACTGATCCTCACCACCCCCGCCCTGCTCGCCCGCTTCCTGGAACGCCAGGCGCAGTGGCGCGACGAGCTCGCCGCGCAGCTCGCCGGGCGCCTGGGCCTGGACGCCGCGCGCGAGCTGTACCCGCGGCTGGCCGCGGACATGGCACTGGCGGCCTTCCACACCGTCCTGCAGCGCTGGAGCACCGCCGACGACGGCGACGCCGCCGGCAACGGTGAGGGCGCCGGCAACGGTGAGGGCGCGGGCGGGGACGGCGGCGGGGTGGACGTCGCGGTGCTGACGGAGAACTGTTTCGCCGTCATCGCCCCGGCCCTGGACGCCGTCGTGCGCACCCCCGCCCCCGGCGGGGCCCCCGCCACGGCCTGAGCCCGCCACGCCCCGGGCCCGGGCAGGGCCGGGGGAAGGCCCGGGGGGACGGACCGGGCGGGAAGGGAGGCGCGCCGGCGCGGGAACCCCCTACGATGCGGGGCATGGAGACCACGGCGGAACTCGTCCACCTGGAGCGGACGCTGGTCGACTTCGGGGACTTCGGCTTCGAGGGGAACCGGCACGCCTTCCGGTGGGTCGACATCAAGCGCTTCGGGCCGGTCGCCGGGGCGCACGACCGGGACGTGCTGGCCGCGCTGATCGCGCACCCGCAGTTCCGGGACACCTACGACGGGGCCGGGGCCCGGGACTGGCCGCGGCACGGGCAGTGGTGGGTGGAGCGGATCACGCCCGACAGCTACGCGCCCGTGCCGGCGCAGGCGGCGGTCGACCTCGTCGAGGCCTGGACGCTGCAGCACGGCCCGGTGCCGCCGGCGCTGCTCGCGCGGCTGGAGCGGGAGGTCCACGCCCCCGCCCGCCGGGCCCACGCCCGCTACCTGCTCGTGCACCCTCCCGAGGACGCCCGCCACGACTACGGCCCCGTCCACACCGACTTCCACGAGCTCGTCCTCGTCGACCGCGCCGCGGACACCGTCACCCTCCTGGTCGCCGCCGACGACTGACCGCCCCGGACGGCCCCCGCGCCCCGCGCCCGGCCCCCCGCCCCCGGCGCCCGGCCCCCCGCCCCCGGCGCCCGGAAAGGCGCTCGCCCCGCGGCGTCCGCGGGGGATCCGCGGGCGCGACGGGGCGAGGGGCGCCGGTCCGTCACCGCGAGGGCGCGGCCAACGGCCCGGCAGGCCGGGTCAGTTGAGGACCAGGATGTCGGTGCGCATCGTCAGCGGACTGTTCCAGCCGATACTGATCTTGAAGGTCACCACCCCGTTGCCGGGGGCGATGCTCGACACCTGGAAGGGCGCGGCACCGACGAACCGGTTCCCGTTGGAATCGGTCTCGGAGGCCGTGATGACCACCGTCGAGTCGATCCCGATCACGTTCCACGGGATCTGCAGGTTGAACGTCCCGTTGCCCGGGCCCCACATCACCCAGCCCCGCCACACGGCACCGACGTTGCCGCCGACGTCCGCGAGGTGCTGCTCCCCGCCGGCGGACTGCAGGCCGCCCGTGATCTGCGGGACCTGGGAGGCGGTGGGTTCGCTTGCGGCCATGGCGGCTCTCCTCGCGCCGGGAGAGCCCCCCACGAGCCCTCCGGATACCCAGAGTGTCCGCTGTCGCACACAGCGTCACAATCACTCGTGGGGGTGAATCACCGGCGCGCCGCCGCACCACCCGCGCCGCCGAGGCCCGAGGTCGCACGCCACCCGGCGCGCACCCGCCCCGCCCGCCGGCCCCGGCCTCCGGTCCGCCCTGCCGCCGTTCCGGCCCGCCCCGCCCCGCCGTCCGGCCCGGGGAGGCCCGCCTTGACACCTCAAGGTCGTATCCAGAATATTAGATGCGTCCGGCGAGGGGCCGGGCGACGGGAAGGAGGGCGTGCGGTGGAGCTGGACCCGCTGGCCGTGCACAAGGCGCTCGCCAACCCGGCGCGCGCGGACTTCCTGCGCTGGCTCAAGACGCCCGAGCGCTACTTCGACGAGCCGTACTACCGCGAGCGCGGCGTCGGCTTCCACATCGGCGTGTGCGTCACCGACATCCAGGAACGCTCGGGGCTGGCCCAGTCGGTGGTCTCCGGCTACCTCCAGATCCTGCGCGAGGCCGGACTGCTGGTGTCCGAGCGCGTCGGCAAGTGGACCTTCTACCGGCGCAACGAGGAGACCATCGCCGCCTTCGCCGCCTACGTGCGCGACGAACTCTGACACCCACGCACAACACCCACGCACCCACGCGTACGTGCGCGCACATGCCCGCGCACGCGCGCGGACGTGCGCACCGCACTCCCCTCCGTGCGGGGGCGCCCGGCCGGCGCCCCCCCCTTTTCTTCGGCCCTTACGCATCCAACTATCTAGATTTGTGTATCCATTGGAGGCTGTCGTGCACCGCACCGCTCCCGCCCGAAACGCCCTGGCCGTCCCGGTCCTGGCCCTGGGCGTGTTCGGCATCATCACCACCGAGATGGGCGTCGTCGGCGTCCTGCCCGCCCTGGCCGAACGCCTGCACGTGGCCCCCGCCACCGCCGGATGGCTCGTCGGCGCCTTCGCCCTCACCGTCGCCGCCACCGGCCCCGCCGGCGTCCTGCTCGCCTCGCGCCTGCGCCGAAAGACCGTGCTGGCCACGGCACTTGCCGTCTTCGCCGGCTCCAACGCGCTCTACGCGCTCAGCGACTCCTTCCCCCTCGTCCTCGCCCTGCGGATCCTGCCCGCCCTGTTCCACCCCGTCTTCTTCGCCCTCGCCCTCACCGCCGCCACCCGCCTGGCCGCGCCCGGAAAAGCCGCACGCGCCGCCACCACCGTCTTCGCCGGCGTCAGCGCCGGCTTCGCGTTCGGCGTCCCCCTCACCTCCTACCTCGCCGACCACCTCTCCCTGCCCGCCGCGTTCTGGAGCGCCGCCGCCCTCAACCTGATCGCCTGCGCCGGCGTCCTCGCCTTCTTCCCCGACCTGCCCGACACCCAACGCCCCACCTACGCCGGCCAGCTGCGCATCCTGCGCCGGGGCCGGCTGTGGCTGGCCGTCGCCGCCGTCACCCTGGTGTTCGCCGCGATGTTCAGCGGCTACGGCTACATCGCCGAATACCTCCAGAACGTCACCGGCCTCGACACCTCCCTCACCGGCCCCGCCCTGATGGCCTTCGGCGTCGTCATGACCGCCGGCAACCTCGCCTTCGGCCGCCTGCTGGAACGCGCCCCCCTGCGCACCGTCACCGCCTACCCGATCCTCTACCTCGCCCTCTACCTCCTCCTCGACGCCGCCGGCCCCCACCCCGCCCCCATGCTCGCCACCGTCCTGCTCTGGGGCGCCGTCCACTCCGGCGGCCTGGCCGTGACCCAGGCCTGGCTCGCCCGCGACGCCACCGACGCCCCCGAGTTCGGCAACAGCCTCTTCATCTCCTTCTCCAACCTCGGCATCACCCTGGGCACCACCCTCGGCGGAGCCGTCGTCACCACCGCCGGCCCCCGCCACCTGCCCCTGGCCGGCGCCGCCCTCGCCGCGGCCGCCCTCACCGCCGTCCTCCTGCGCCGCCGCCTCGACCCCGGCCAGAACCGCCAGAACCGCCAGAACCGCCAGGACCGCCAGGACCGGTCGGACCGGGCACACCCCGCCCCGGCCCCCTGACCCGCACCCGCCCGGTCCCCGGAAACCACCGGCCGCACGCGCCGCGCCCTCGGCCCGGCCCCTGGCCTGCCGTCAGCCCCAGCCCCGGTCCCGGTCCCGGTCCGGCCCCCGGAGACCACCGGCCACGCGCTGCGCCCCGCCGATTCCGTGCGGGGCGCGGCGCGCGCGGGCTCCCGGCGTGCGGCCCCTCGGGGAGGGTGGGGCGTGGGGCGTGGGTCTGCGGGTCCTGCGGGACGCCACGCCCTTCTGTCCGGTCGCGGTATCGCGTGCGCCGTTGGCGAGCGCGTGGACGAGCCCGGTGGCGGCCCCGCCCCGGGGGCCGGGCGTCGGCCGGACGCCCGTGTCCGGCCGCCGCGCCCGCCACCCGGTCCAGCACGGTGCGGTGGGCCGTGGCCGAACGCTGCTCTGCTTCGACCCGGTTCGGGCGGCGGCATGGGTTCGGCCGCCGGGTTCGACGGGACCGGGGAGTCCCGCCGGGCCGCCGTCGCCGTCGCCGTTGCCCTCGATCCCGTTCCGGGCCCGGCCTTTGACAACGATTCCCCCGTGCGGCGTCGTCGTCGGCGCCGAGGGCGGTGGGAGGACCGATGCCGCGGGTGTGCCCCGGCGGCGGGGGTGTCGACCGGGCCGGCGGGGCCGGCGCCGAGGGCGGTCGCACGACGGGTGCCGCCGCTGCCGGGCCGATCGTGATCGTGGCGCCTTCCGCGGGCGCCACCGTGCTCTTCGTCGGGCAGGGTGCCGGAGCGTGCCCCGGCACCTGGGTCCGCCCGTGGTCCGGGAACGGCTTCGTCGGCGCGGGCAGCGGCCGCACGTACGGGGGCGTCGCCTGCGACCGGAACACCGGCGACACGGGGGGAAGCCGCGGCGCGGCGCGACGGGGCGCTGCGGACGCGGACGCGGGGCGTCGCCTCGTCGGTGACGGACGCACCGGCAGCGGCGTCCGCTTCCACGGGCACGACGACTGCGGCGGCGCGCGGTTCGGGACCGGCCCCCGGGGGAGGCGGCCCTGCGTGCCGTCGTGGACCAACGGGAGGATCACCTTCCCCGCGCCGCCCCGCCCGGTCTCCCTGCCGCGCCCCCGTCCGTCCGTGCGGGGGACGGCACTTCGCCGTGCCCGGGCGCGGCCCCCGGGCCGCCCGGGCGGGGGTGGCCGAGGGGTGGTCGAGGGGTGGTCAGCCGGTGGCGCGGGTCCGGGCGGTGGTGACGGCGTCGCCGTGGTCGGCGGCCCAGGCGCCGAGGGCGGTGAGGGGGGTGAGCAGGGTGCGGCCCAGGGGCGTGAGGGCGTAGTCGACGTGCGGGGGAGTGCCGGGGCGGGGGAGGCGTTCGACGAGGCCGGCGTCGCACAGGCGGTGCAGGCACTGGTTGAGGACCTTGGGGCTGATGCCGCCGATGCGCCGCACCAGTTGGTGCGGGCGCACCGGGCCGTGGCGCAGCGCCCACAGGACGACCGGGTCCCAGGTGTGGGCGAGCAGGTCGAAGGCGAGGCGGGCGGGGCAGTCGGCGAGAAGTTCCTGGTGGTCGGTCATGTACCGGATGGTGCCCGATCCGGCGCCTACTGTCGTGGCGAGGGCCGTACGGGCCGCAGGGGACAGGGGAGTTGTGGCATGAGGATCGGGATCGTCGGTACCGGGGCGATGGCGCGGGCGCTGGGCGGCGCGTGGGTGCGGGCCGGGCACGAGGTGCTGGTGGGCGGGCGCGACGCGGGCCGGGCGGCCGGTGCGGCGGGGGACGCGGGCGGTGCCCGGTGGGGCGGGGTCGGGCAGGCGGTGGCGCACGGGCGGGACGCGGTGCTGCTGGCCCTCCCGCACCGGGCCGCGCCCGCCGTGGCCGGCGCGCACGCGCGGGCGCTGGCGGGGCGCACCGTGGTGGACTGCTCCAACCCGGTGGCCGAGGGGTTCGCCCTGGCCACCGGACGGGGGCCCTCGGCGGCCGAGCGGATCGCGGCCGCCGCCCCCGGGGCGCGGGTGGTCAAGGCGTTCAACCTCTGCCACGCGAGCGTGTGGGACCTGCGTCCGCCGGTCTTCGACGGGCGGGCGCTGGCGGTGCCGCTGTGCGGGGACGACGAGGGGGCGCTGGCCACCGTCGCGGCCCTGGTCCGGGACACGGGCTGCGAGCCGCTGACGGCCGGGCCGCTGGAGCGCGCCCACCTGCTGGAGGCGGCGGCGGCGCTGCTGATCGGCCTGTGGGTGGGCCAGGGCGCCGACGCCCAGGCCATCGCCCCGCCGCTCGCCCACGCCGGCCCCCACGGCGCCCCCCACGCCTGACCGCCGCCCACGCCTGCCGCCCCGCCCACGCACCCGCCCGGGCCCGCCGCGGCCCCGCCCCCGCACCCGCCCGGGCCCGCCGCGGCCCGAACCGCCCGGGCCCCCTCAGGCGTAGCGGTCGAACAGGCCCTGCAGGTAGTCCTCCAGGCGCCCGGTCAGCACGGCGGGTGTCAGGTCGGTGCGGCCCAGTTCCCGCCAGGGCTCGGCGACCTTCTGCGCGTCGGGGGCGAAGGCGAGGGCGTCCAGCAGCCGCCAGTACAGGTGCGCGCGGCCCTCGGCGAGGTCGCGGCCGCCGGCGGCGGTGTAGCGGTCGGCGAAGGCCAGGCCCGCCCCGGGGCCGTGCAGCAGGGCCAGGGCGGTGGCGCAGTGGGCGACGTCCAGGTCGGCCGGGCCCCAGGAGGTCTCCACCCAGTCGACGACCCCGGCGACCGCGAGGCCGGTGCCCGTGCCGGTGAACAGCACGTTGCCGGGGTGGAAGTCGCGGTGCAGGAAGCAGGCGTGGTGCGCGGGCGCCTCGCCGCCGATCACCTCCACCGCCCGCTCCCACAGGCCGGTACGGGCGGTGCCCACGGGCACGGCGACCCGGTCGGGGGCCGTCCACGCCTGCCAGGCGCGCGGCCGTTCCCGCTCGCCGACCGCCAGGGCGTGCACGGCGGCCAGCTGGGCCGCCAGCAGGTCGGCGCGGGCGGGCGCGTCGCCGTCCTCGGCCAGGCGCACGCTGCCGGGCAGGTGGGTCATCACCAGCGACGGGTGCTCGCACACCGCCCCCGCCGCGTCCACCGCGACCAGCCGCGCCGCCGGGATGCCGCTGCCCTCCAGCAGGCGCAGCACGGCGGCCTCGCGGGCCAGCAGCCCCGGGGCGTGGCGGCGGTAGAACGGCTTGACGAAGGAGCGCAGCACCAGCGCGTACGGGGCCGCGCCGCCGGGGCGTTCGACGTCCAGGCGGCGCATCCGCGAGGTCCAGCCGCCCTTGAGCGCGGTCACCGCGGTGACGCGTTCACCGGGCCCGAGGTGCCCCTGGACCCACCGGCGCGTGCCGTCCCGTCCCCGCCCGGGGTCGTCGCTGTCGATCATGGGCGGCAAGCCTACGCCCCGCCCCCGCCCGCCCCGCCCCACGGGGGGCCGCAGCCGACCGACGGACGCTCAACTCCCTTACCGTCGACGACCGGCCCGCCCTCACACCCCCGGCCCCGCGCACACCCCGCCCCCCTGCCCGGCCTCCGCGTCCGCGGCCGCCACCACCGCCGCCAGCAGCCCCGGGAACCGCCGCTCCAGCTCCTCGCTGCGCAGCGCGTTCATCTTGGTGGTGCCCACGTAGTACTGGCGCAGCAGCCCCGCCTCGCGCAGCACACCGAAGTGGTGGCTGGAGGTCGAACGCCCCACCGGCAGGTCGAAGGAACCGCAGCTCAGATCGGCTCCCGAGTGCGCGAGCGTGCGCACCACCGTCCTGCGGGCCGGATCAGCGAGCGCCTCCAGCACCTGCTGGACGCTCACGTCCTCCACACCAGGGTGCACGATCACCCGCGCCGCCACGCGTGCCCGTCCCACACCCACCACCCCTTCCCAACACTCGACCCCCGTCCGTTCGATGGCCAAAGACCGCGCCGTGTGCGCGACTTCACGTACACGACGCTACTATGCCCGACCCGGCCGCCACGCTCACCGCAACAGCCGCGCAACACGCCCCCGGGCCCGGGCGACCGGGCGCCGCGACCGCACAACGGCCGCCGCGCCACCCGGACACGGCGCCGGCACGAGAGGCACCGGCGACGGGCATCGCCGCAGGCCCCCGCCCCCCGGGACGCCGGCGGGGCACGGCGGAGTGCGACCGGCCGCGACCGGGCGGCACGCGCGCGCCCCGCCGGACGGGGGGACCGGCGGGGCGGCGGAACACGGCGGACACGGCGCACGGGCCGGGCGCGCCGCACGGGCCGGACGGCGGCGGACGGCGCCGGACGGCGGCGGGAAAAGGAGGGGAGGGACGGGCGGGCCTCAGGCGGCGCGCACCGGCGCGGGCACCGGACGGGCCAGCCGGGCCAGCGCCAGCGGCTCGAAGATGCCCATCAGCACCGGGTCCACCGCCCGCACCGCCGCCGGAGCGGGCGCCGCGGGGGCGGGAGTGCGCAGCAGCGCGAGGTAGAGCTCCTGGGTCTCGGCGGCCGGGTCGATGCCCAACTCCTCCGCCAGCACCTGACGCAACTGCTGGTAGCAGCGCAGCGCCTCGGCCCGGTTGCCGGCGGCGGCCAGCGCCTCCATCCGGCAGCGGTAGGCACTCTCGCGGAACGGGGCCCGGCGCACCGCCTCGTCGGCCCAGCGCAGCGCGTGGTGCTCCTCGCCGAGCGCGGAGGCCGCCAGACTCGCCGTCTCCAGCGCACCGATGCGCAACTCCTCCACGTGCTCGCGCACCCCCTGCGCCCACTCGCCCTCGTGGTCGGGCAGGAACGCCCCGCGCAGGTTCGACAGCGCCCCCGCGGCCAGCTGCTGGGCCACCGCGTGGCCGCCCGCCGCCAGCGCCTCGCCGGCCTCGCCCACCGCCGAGGCCGCCGCCTCCAGGTCCACGGCCGCGTCCGCGGGCAGCCGCAGCACGTACCGCCCGCCCTGGGCGATCAACGGGGTCGCACCCGGGCCCTGACCCGGCGCGGTGACGAAGGCCCGCACCCGGGAGACCACGCTGCGCAGCGCGGAGGCCCAGGTGTCGGGCAGGCCGTCGGGCCAGATGGTGTCGGCCAGCTGGTCGCGGCTGGTACCGCTGGAACGCTCCAGCACCAGGCGGGCGAACGCCACCTGGGCCTGGGCGCTGGACAGGTGCTGCGGGGCGCCGTCCTGGTGCTCGACGGCCACCAGACCGGTGAGGCGGATCAGCATGCGCGCGCCCCCGATCTGCCGGACGGACCGTCTTCCCTGAAGCCTTTCGACACGAGCTCCAACCCCCTTGAGTCAAAGCAGAAGTGACGGCCCGTATCCGGCCGTCGGCGCGGGAAATCGCGGATCGTAACAATAAACCGCCGACCAGCCGTTCGGTTTCAGCGGATTTCGACCATACATTCGCCGCATCGCGCGGTGTCAACACCGGCCGAGAAAACATACCCACCGGCCGGTCAATGCGTCGTGGACGCAAGGTTTCTGCACGTCAGAGCGTTCCCGCAGGCCAGGAAAGCGGCTATTGCGGACGCCTTGCGCATCCTGCCGTAGAAATGTAGCCATCCTTGAGCACCCCGCGTGAAGGCTTCGAGAAAACACCCCCGCAGCCACCCCGGGCCCCCGCCCCCGCGGACGGGAAGCCGAATGCCCGCGAAAGCCGTGAAAACCGTGACGCCGTGAAGGAGAAACGCCCGTGAACGCCACCGGAGCATGGAACCGCCTGGAGCCGAAGCTCGCCGCAACCAACGCCCGCGTGGCCGCACTGGAGTCCGACCCCTCCCGGCGCAACAGCTTCGTCGCCTACACCATGGAACGCGACAGCGCCTACTGCGACCTCGACGGCGAGCGCCTGCTCATGATGTCCGGCTACAGCTACCTCGGACTGGCCGGCGACGAGCGCGTCGTGGCCGCCGCCAAGGCCGCCGTCGACGTCTACGGCACCGGCAACCACGGCGTACGGGCCCTGGCCGGCACCATCCCCCTGCACGAGGAACTGGAGGCCGAGGTCGCCCGCTTCGCCCGCCGCGAACGCGCCCTGGTCTTCGGCTCCGGCTACGCCGCCAACGTCGGCACCGTCGGCGCCCTGGTCGGCGCCGGCGACACCGTCCTGATCGACAAGTACGACCACGCCTCCATCGTCGACGGCTGCCGCCTGTCCGGCGCCACCGTCACCCGCTTCCGCCACAACGACGTCGACCACCTGGAGCGCCGCCTCAAGGCCGCCGCCCCCACCGGCGTCCGCCTGGTCATCGTCGACAGCGTCTACTCCATGGACGGCGACATCGCCCCGCTGCCCGAACTGCGCGAGGTCTGCGACCGCTACGACGCCCTGCTCATGGTCGACGAGGCCCACGCCCTGGGCGTCATCGGCGCAACCGGCGGCGGCATCGAGGAACACTTCGACCACAAGGTCCGCGTCGACGTCAAACTCGGCACCCTCTCCAAGGCCATCCCCTCCATGGGCGGCTGGGTCGCCGGCAGCCACGACCTCATCGGCCACCTGCGCTACGCCGCCCGCCCGTTCCTGTTCTCCGCCGCCCTCGGCCCCGCCCAGACCGGCGCCGCCCTGGAATCCCTGCGCATCCTGCGCCGCGAGCCCGAACGCGTCACCCACACCCAGACCCAGGCCCGGCGCCTGCGCAAGCGCCTCAACGACGCCGGCATCTCCACCATGCACTCCACCACCGCCGTCCTGCCCGTCATCGCCGGCAGCGACGACGCCGCCTACGACTACGCCACCGCCTGCCGCAAGGCCGGCGTCATCGGCCTGCCCGTCGTCACCCCCGCCGTCCCCAACGACCTCGCCCGGCTGCGCATCGCGGTCACCGCCCGCCACACCGCCGCCGACATCGACTTCGCCGCCGAGGCGTTCCTGACCGCCGCCGCCCAGACCGGCCTGATCTGACCGGCCCCCGCCCCCTCACCCCCTCTTTTTTTCCCCACCGCCGGGCCGCCCGCGTGCAGCGCGAAGGAGACGAAGCCATGGCCCCCCACCACCGGCCGCCGATCGCCGTCACCGGCCTCGGCGTGGTCAGCCCCGCCGGCCACGGCGTCGAGGACCTGTGGCGCACCGTCGCCTCCGGGCGCTCCACCGCCACCGCCCTGACCGACCCCGCCCTGGCCCGCCACCGGGTGCGCCTGGGCTGCCGCGTCACCGACCCGCCCGACACCGCGCAACTGCCCGCCAAGGACGCCCGCCGCCTGGACCCCTTCGCCCGCTACGGCACCCTCGCCGCCCTGGCCGCCCACGCCGACGCCGGCCACCCCGAGCCCGAACCCGGGCGCAGCGCCGTCGTGGTCGGCACCGCCGTGGGCGGCCGCACCACCAGCGACCGCGAGTCCGCGCTGTACACCCAGCACGGCCCGCTGCGGGTCTCCCCGCTGATGCCGCTGGTCACCATGCCCAACGCCGCCGCCGCCCAGATCGCGATGCGCCTGCACTGGAGCGGCCCGGCACTGACCATCGCCACCACCTGCGCCTCCAGCGCGGACGCGATCGGCCACGCGGCACTGCTGCTGGAAAGCGGACGCGCGGACGTGGTGATCGCCGGCGGCTGCGAGGCCACCTTGACCCCGGTGACCCTGGCCGCGTTCGGCAACCTCGGCGCGCACTCCCTGCGCAACGACGAACCCGCCCGCGCCTCACGGCCCTTCGACGCCGACCGCGACGGCTTCGTGATGGGCGAGGGCGCCGGCTTCCTCGTCCTGGAACGCCTGGACGACGCCCGCGCCCGCCGCCGCACCCCGTACGCGCTGCTCGCCGGGTACGGGGCCAGCGCGGACGCCTACCACCTGTCCAACCCGCGCCCCGACGGCGCCGGCGCCGTCGCCGCGATGCGCGCCGCCCTCGCCGACGCGGGCCTGGCCCCCGGCGACATCGCCCACGTCAACGCCCACGGCACCTCCACCGTGCACAACGACCGGGCCGAGGCCGCCGCCCTGCGCGCCGTGTTCGGCCCCCACGGCGTGCCGGTCACCTCCACCAAGGGCGCCATCGGCCACCTGATCGGCGCCGCCGGCGCCGTCGAGCTGATCACCGCCATCGAGGCCATGAACGAGCGCACCGTCCCTCCCACCGCCAACCACGAGAAGACCGAAGAGGGCCTGGACCTCGACGTCGTGCACACCGCGCCGCGCCCGATCCGCGCCGGCGCGGCCCTGTCCAACTCGTTCGGCTTCGGCGGCCACAACACGACCCTGGTGGTGACCCCGCTATGACCCCACCCACGACCGCCCCCGCCCCCGCCGCGACCACCGCGGCGCCGGGACCCGTCCCGCGCACCCGCCTGCACATCCGCGCGCAGGACCTGACGGCCTACCGCGCCGCCGCCCGCGCCCACCTGGGCGCCCCGCGGCGCGACGGGGCCAGCCCCGCACACCCCTTCGTCGCCGCCCACGCCCTCGCCCAGCACACCGTCACCGCCCTGACCGCCGGCGACCCGGGCTTCACCGGCGTGGTCCACCTCGCCCAGGAGATCCACACCCACGCCCCCCTCGCCCCGGGCGACCTCGACATCGCCGTCGAGGTCACCGCGGTGCGCCGCGAGGCCCGCGGCACCCGCCTGGCCCTGACCACCCGCCTCACCGACGCCGCCACCGGCGCCCCCGTCGCCGACCTCGCCACCGCCGCCCTCCTGCTGGGCGCCACCCGCACCGAACCCCACGGCGCCCTGCCCGCCGCCGCCCACCCCGGCACCGCCCCCGACGGCACCGGCCACGTCTCCACCCACGTCCTGAGCGCCGCCGACACCACCGCCTACGCCCACGCCTCCGGCGACCTCAACCCCATCCACCTCGACGAGGACGCCGCCAGGGCGGCCGGCTTCCCCACCGCCATCGCCCACGGCATGCACCTGGTCGCCCTGGCCGCCGAACGGATCACCGACCTGCACGCCGACGGCGACCCCGCCCGCGTCACCGCCCTCGGCGCCCGCTTCGCCGCCCCCACCGTGCCCGGCACCGAACTGCGCCTGACCCTGCGGCCCCACGACCGGGGCACCGTGGTGCGCTTCACCATCGCCACCGACACCGGCACCGCCGTCAAGGCCGGCTGGGCGCGCATCGCACCGGCGGGGGAGTGAACCCCGTGACCACGAACCCCACCGGCACGAACCCCGCAGCCGGCACCGGCACGAACCCCGCGACCGGCACGAACGCGACGGGCGCGCCGCCGCTGGCGCTGCCCGACGCGTTCACCGCCCACGCCCGCACCCGCCCCACCGCCCCGGCCCTGCTGTGGCACGAGCACACCGTCACCTACGGCGAGCTCGCCGAGGCCGCCGAGGCCGAACGCGCCCGCCTGAAGGCCCTGCGGCTGGCGCCGGGGGAGCCGGTGGGCCTGTACGCCGTCAAGTCGCCCGGCGCGATCGCCCTGGTGCTGGCCTGCCTGATGGAACGCCGGCCCTTCCTGCTGCCCTCCCCGCAGCTCGCCCCCGCCCTGCTGGCCGCCCTCTTCGCCCAGGCCGGCGCCCGGCGCCTGCTCGCCCCCCTCGGCCAGGACACCCCCGCCCTGCCCGCCCTGCCCCACCCCGCACCGGTGCCCACCCTCGCGGCCGGCACCTCCTTCATGCTCACCACCTCCGGCTCCACCGACCTGCCCAAGATCGTCCCCCTCGCCCAGTCGGCCGTGGACCGCTTCACCGCCTGGGCCCACGACACCTTCGACCTCGGGCCAGGACGCGTCGTCGCCAACTACGCGCCCCTCAACTTCGACCTCGCCCTGCTGGACGTGTGGGCCACCCTCGCCGCCGGCGGCACCTGCCTGCTCATCGACCCCGCCCACGCCCTCAACGCCCGCCACCTGCTCACCCTGCTGACCCGCCACCGCCCCCACGTGCTGCAGGCCGTCCCCCTGGCCTACGCCCTGCTCGCCCAGGCCGCCGGCCCCACCGCCGCCGTGCTGGACAGCGTCGAGCACGCCGCGTTCACCGGCGACGCCATCGACGCCCGCACCCTCGCCGCGCTGCCCGCCCTGCTGCCGAACGCCCACCTGTACAACATCTACGGCTGCACCGAGACCAACGACAGCTTCCTGCACCGCCTGGACCGCCTGGACGCCGCGGCCGCCCTGCCCGTGCCCATCGGCGAGCCCCTGCCCGGCGTGCGCACCCTCATCACCACCGACGACGGCACCCCCCTCACCGGCCCCGGCAGCGGCGAACTCCACGTCTCCACCCCCTTCCAGGCCGCCGGCTACCTCGACCGCTCCCGCGACACCGGACGCTTCACCACCCGCCCCGAGGGCGCCGGCGAGGGACGGCGCTGGTTCCGCACCGGCGACCTCGTCACCCGCGACGACAGCGGCCGCATCCACCTCACCGGCCGCGCCGACTTCCAGGTCAAGGTCCGCGGCGTCGCCGTCAACACCGCCGAGATCGAACGCGTCCTGCTCGCCCACCCCGACGTGCGGGAGGCCGCCGTCGCCGCCGCGAGCGACCCGCTCACCGGCAAACGCCTGCACGCCGCCGTCCAGCGCACCCCCGGCTCCACCCTCAACAGCCTCGTCCTGCGCGAGCACCTGGCCCGCAACCTGCCGCGCGCCGCCGTCCCCGAGAAGCTCGCCATCCACGACACCCCCCTGCCGAAGACCGCCACCGGCAAGGTCGACCGCAAAGCCGTCCTGCCCACCCCCTGAAACCCCGCACCCCGCACCACCGAACACCAACCACCGACCCACACAAGGGAGTTGCCCGCCATGAGCAACATCGACCGGATCAAGCGGTTCCTCATCGAGGAGTTCCTGCCCGACATCACCCCCGACCAGCTCGCCGACGACCACGACCTGCTCTCCGACGGCGTCATCGACAGCCTCGGCGTCCTCAAGCTCATCGCCTGGGTCGAGGACCACTTCACCCTGCCCGTCGACGACACCGACCTCGACCCCAACAACTTCCGCTCGGTCGCCGCCATCGACGCCTTCATCACCGAACGCCGCACCGCCGCCACCGCCACCGCGGCCACGGCCACCGTGGGCGGCTGACACCCGTGCACCCGGCCCTCACCGCGCTCCTCGCCGCCCGCCCCGTCGACGCCGAGGCCTGGCACTCGTGGTGGGACCAGCTCGAACACCGCACCCTGGGCCCGGCCGACACCGACCGGGCCCAGGCGGCGGCCCTGCTGGCCGGCCTCACCACCCGCCTGCCCGACCCCGACACCCTCGCCGCCCTGGTCACCTCGCTCACCGAACGCACCCCCCACCCCGGCCCCGCCCACCCCCACAGCGTCAACATCGTCGGCACCGGCGGCGGACCGGCCACCTTCAACCTCTCCACCGCCGCCGCCCTCACCGCCGCCGCCATCGGCATCCCCGTCGTCAAGACCGGCTCCCGCGCCTACACCAGCGCCGCCGGCTCCGTCGACCTCCTGGAGCGCCTGGGCATCACCCTCACCTCCGGCCACGCCGCCACCGCCGACCACCTCGCCCGCCACAACATCGCCTTCGCCGGCCCCCACGTCTACCCGCCGCCCCTGACCCGCCTGGCCCGCACCCTCTACCCCCTCACCCTCAAACCCTTCGGCGCCTTCCTCAACACCCTCGGCCCCCTGCTCGCCACCGTCCCCGTCACCGCCCAGCTCACCGGCGTCTCCACCCCCGCCGCCCTCGACGCCCTGCGCCCCCTGGCCGCCCGCCTGCCCGCCCGCACCGTGTGGCTGGCCCACAACCGCACCGGCGCCGACGAACTCCTGCCCTTCGCCGACAACACCCTGCACACCCCCACCGGCACCGTCCACCTGCCCGCCGGCTGCGTCGCCCCCGACAGCGGCACCCTCGCCGACCTCGCCCCCCACCCCGGCGACCTCACCGGCCACTTCCTGCGCGCCCTCGCCGGACAGGCCGGCACCACCGCCACCCGCACCATCGCCCTCAACGCCGCCGCCCTCGCCCTGGCCTCCGGCCGCCACACCCACTGGAACACCGCCTACAACGCCGCCCTGGACGCCCTCGCCGACGGCACCCCCCGCGCCCTGGCCGAACGCCTCGCCACCGCACCCGCCCGCCCCGCCCGCCCCGCCCGCCCCGCGGCACCGGCGACACCGGAGGCACCGGCCGCCAAGACCGCCGCCCCGGACCCCGCGGCCCGCCGACCGGAGGCCACCCGTGCCTGAACCCCTCTTCCCCCAGGACCGCCCCGGCCTCGCCCTGTTCCTCAACGCCGGCGACCCCGCCGACCGCCTCACCGACCTCGCCCTCATGCTCGACGAGCAGCGCGTCGACGTCCTCGAACTCGCCGTCCCCTTCCCCGACTCGCCCACCGACGGCCCCGTCATCCGCCGCTCCGCCGCCCGCGCCCTGCAAACCGGCACCACCTGGGACACCGTCCTCGCCGACCTCACCGACCTCACCCCCCGGCTGCGCCACCTCAAGGTCGTCCTGCTCGCCGACTGGAGCCACAGCCTGCGCCACCGCGACCCCGCCGCCACCGCGCGCGCCGCCACCGCCGCCGGAGCCCGCGCCCTGCTCGTCCACGCCCTGCCCCCACGCCTGCGCCCCGCCTGGCAGCAGGCCCTGCGCGACGAAGGCCTCCCGCAGGTCACCACCTGCTACCCCGCCTCCACCCCCGACGTCCTCGCCGCCGCCGCCCGCGACGCCACCGGCGCCTACGTCTACCTCGTCGCCCACTACGGCCGCTCCGGCACCACCCCCACCACCGGCCACCGCGCCCTGGCCACCACCGTCGCCACCCTGCGCACCGCCGCCCCCGCGACCCCCGTCGCCGTCGGCTTCGGCGTCAGGACCGCCGCCGACCTCGACGCCGTCACCGCCGCCGGCGCCGACGCCGCCATCGTCGGCTCCGCCGCCGTCGCCCGCCTGGAACACGCAGCCGCCCACGGCCTGGACGCCGTCACCGAACTGCGCGCCTTCCTCACCGACCTCCGCCCCGCCCGCCCCCCTCACCCGGACGCAAGAGGCGGACCCCGCGCCACCGCGCACACCCCCACCACCCCCGGCACCACCACCCGAGAGGAACAACCCGCATGCTGATCCGCGACCTGGCCGACGTGAAGACCGTCGAGTGGGGCAACGGCCTGTCCCGCCGCTTCCTCGTCGAGAGCGACAACCTCGGCTACAGCCTCACCGACACCATCGTCAACGCCGGCACCAAGTCCCGCCTGGAGTACCGCAACCACCTGGAGGCCTGCTACTGCATCGCCGGCTCCGGCGAGGTCATCGACATGGACGGCAACTCCCACCCCATCACCCCCGGACGCCTCTACGCCCTCGACGAGCACGACGCCCACTACCTGGTCGCCGGCCCCCAGGAGGACCTGCGCCTGGTCTGCGTCTTCTCCCCGGCCCTGCGCGGCGACGAGGTCCACCAGCTCGACGCCCACTCCTCCTCCGCCTACTAAGAACCAAGGCACCCCCGCCAGGCACCCCGCGCCCCACCGGGGCCCGCCGCCCCCACCCACCGCCCGGGGGCCCGGGCCCCCGCACGGGCCCTGGAACCGACGTCAGCCGGCGCCACCGGGCGCCGGCCTGCCACCCCGGGCCCCAACGGCCCGGGAGGAAGGCGGCACCCCCGATGATCCGCTGGAACGCCGACCAGACGGCCCTGCGCGAGGGCCTGGCCCGCTTCGGCGACGACCTCAGCGCCGGCCACATCGAAGGCGACGAACAGGCCGCCTTCTCCCACGACAAGTGGCGCCTGATCCAGAAGACCGGCATCCTCTCCCTGCCCTTCGACGAACGCCACGGCGGCCTGGGCCAGTCCCTGCTCACCACCATGTACGTCCTCGAAGGCCTCGGCCAGACCTGCCGCGACGGCGGCCTCAACTTCTCCGTCACCACCTCCATGGCCTCCACCGGCGTCCCCCTCCAGGCCTTCGGCTCACCCGCCCTCAAGGACGCCTACCTGCCCCGCATCGCCTCCGGCGACGCCATCGGCGCCCACGCCATCACCGAGTCCGAATCCGGCTCCGACGCCATGCAGATGCGCACCCGCGCCGTACGCGACGGCGACCACTTCGTCCTCAACGGCTCCAAGACCTTCGTCTCCAACGGCCCCGTCGCCGACGTCGTCGTCGTCTACGCCCGCACCCACCCCCAGGGCGGAGCCCTCGGCGTCACCGCCTTCCTCGTCGACGCCGACACCCCCGGCCTCACCACCGGAAACCCCGTCAAGAAGATGGGCCTGCGCACCTCCCCCCTCTCCGAGCTCTACCTCGACGACGTCCGCGTCGGCGCCGACCGCGTCCTGGGCCGCGTCGGCGGCGGCTTCCTCGTCCTCGACCACGTCATGAAACGCGAGATCCTCTACACCTTCATCGTCAACACCGGCGAGATGCAGCACCGCCTCGCCCGCTGCCTCGACTACGCCAAGACCCGCATGTCCTTCGGCAAACCCATCGGCTCCTACCAGTCCGTCGCCAACAAGATCGTCGACACCAAGATCCGCCTGGAAACCGCCCGCAAGTGGCTGTACGACACCGCCCAGCGACTGGAAGCCGGCGACAACGTCACCGTCGACATGGCCATCGCCAAACTCCTCACCAGCGAATCCAACCTCGCCACCTCCCTGGCCGCCGTCCAGGTCTTCGGCGGCAACGGCTACATGTCCGAATACGGACTGGAGAAGGACGTGCGCAACGCCGTCGCCGGCACCATCTACTCCGGCAGCAACGAGATCCAGTACAACCGCATCGCCGCCATGCTCGGACTCGGCAAATGACCGCCCCCGCCGCCCCGCACGCCCCCACCCGCAGCGGCCACCTCAAAGTCTGCGGCGCCCGCACCCGCGCCGACCTCACCCTCCTCGCCGACACCGGCCCCACCCTGGTCGGCCTGTGGCACGGCATCCCCGGCGGCCCCGCCGACCTCCAGGCCGACCGCCTCGCCGACCTCGCCGCCACCGCCATCCGCCTGGGCCTGGAACCCGTCCTCGTCACCTTCCTCGACCACGCCCCCACCCTCGCCGCCCTCGCCCGCGCCACCGGCATCCGCTGGATCCAGCTCCACGCCTACCAGAGCCCCGCCCTCGTCGCCGAACTGCGCGAACACCTGCCCTACGCCGTCCTCGTCAAAGTCCTCCACCTCTCCCGAGGACGCTGCCTCGAACGCGCCTTCACCGGCGCCTTCGCCCGCGCCGGCACCGACCTGTTCCTCCTCGACACCGTCACCGACGACGGCCGCGTCGGCTCCACCGGCCAACCCCTGGACCCCGCCCACGTCCACGCCCTGCTGCCCCGCCTCACCATCCCCTTCCTCCTCGCCGGCGGCCTCAACACCACCAACCGCGACACCTACCGCACCATCACCGACCACCCCCTCTACGCCGGCGCCGACATCGACTCCGCCGCCCGCGACCGCACCGGCCGCTTCACCCACGAGAACGTCACCGCCCTCACCCGCGCCTGGCACCCGCGCCTCCAGGAGACGACCGCATGAGCCCGAGCTTCATCGACGCGCTGCTCACCGCCGCCCGCCCCCTGGTCATGGAAGTCAAACTCCGCGACCCCCACGGCACCGACCTCCTGGGCCCGCGCACCGTCACCGACCTCGTCACCCGCTACGAACAGGCCGGCGCCCCCTGCCTGTCCGTCGTCACCGGCCGCTGGTTCGGCGGCACCCCCCGCCTGCTGCGCGAGGTCACCGCCGCCACCGAACTGCCCGTCCTGCAGAAGGACTTCCTCACCCGCCCCGCCCAACTCGAAGCCGCCCGCGCCCTCGGCGCCTCCGCCGTCCTGCTCACCGCCGCCCTGCTGCCCGCCACCTCCCTCGCCCGCCTGGTCACCAGCGCCCTCGACCTCGGCCTGACCCCCTTCGTCGAGATCACCGACGAACGCGAACTCGACGCCCTGCCCCGCATCGCCGACTGCGTCGTCGCCGTCAACAACAAGGACATCCGCACCCGCGAACGCGACCGCGGCGACCTCGGCCGCAGCCTGCGCCTGCTGCCCGCCCTGCGCGCGGCCGGCTGCCGCGCCCCCGTCTCCGCCTCCGCCATCACCGACCCCGCCGACGCCGCCCGCCTCCTGGACGCCGGCTACGCCGCACTGCTCATCGGCACCTCCCTCATGCGCAACCCCGACCTCACCGGCTGGCTCGCCGACCTCGACAACGCCCGCACCGGAGTCGCCGCGTGAGGAACGACCTGCGCACCCGCTCCCTGGTCCTGGACGCCGCCGGCATCCCGCTGTCCGCCCTGGTCGCCGAACCCGAGGACCGCGCCCCCAAAGCCGTCCTCCTCGCCGTCCACGGCCGCGGCATGCGCGCCGCCTACTTCGCCGGCCCCGCCCACCCCGACACCAGCCTGCTCACCCTCGCCGCCGACCTCGGCTACACCGTCCTCGCCGTCGACCGCCCCGGCCACGGCGCCTCCGCCCACCGCCTGCCGGCCGGCCAGCTCATCGCCGACCAGGCCGCCACCCTCCACGCCGCCCTCACCGACTACGCCCGCGCCCACGACACCGGCGCCGGCGTCCAACTCCTCGCCCACTCCTTCGGCGGCAAGATCGCCCTCCAACTCGCCGCCCACTGGCCCGACAACCCCCGCCTGCCCCTGCTCGGCTGCGACATCTCCGGCCTCGCCCAGCACTACGCCCCCGGCGCCTGGGACCGCCCCGACGACCTCGCCGGCGGCGGCCGCCTCAACTGGGGCCCCCTCAACCTCTACCCGCCCGGCACCTTCCACGCCGCCCGCACCCTGCTCACCCCCGTCCCCGCCCTCGAATCCCGCGAACTGGCCACCTGGCCCGCCCGCTACAGCGCCCTCGCCGCCCGCGTACGCGTCCCCGTGCGCCTGACCCTCGCCGAACACGAACACTGGTGGCGCCTGGACGAGGCCTCCCGCACCGCCCTGACCGCCGCCTTCCCCACCGGCCTGGCCCACCTGGTCACCGCCCACGGCGCCGGCCACAACCTCTCCCTGGGCCACGCCGCCCGCCCCTACCACCTGCGCGCCCTCGCCTTCACCGACGACTGCCTCACCCGGCCCGCCACCGCCCCCACCGCCCCCGCCGCACCGGCCCCTGGCGCGGCCGCCGCGCCGGCCCCCGCCCTCGCCACCGTCTGACGAGGGCCCACCGACCACCTGGCGCAGGGTGGCAGGGAAGGCCCCGCCGTCCCCCCGGGCAAGGGGACGGCGGGGCCCGCCCCCCCCGCGCGCGCCGAGCACGGGAATCCCCCGCCGCCCCGGAAGGTTGCCGTCGACAGCCCACGAACGGACCCCCGGTCCCGCCGCGGGCACACCGACGGCCGGCCACAGGAGGGCACGCACATGAGGATCGGCGACATCGAAGTCCTGGCGATCACCGACGGAACGGGCACCGAGAGGGCCGCCGACATCCTCACCCGCCCCGGCACCGACGACCCCTGGGCCTGCCACCGGCACCACCTCGAACCCGACGGCACCCTCACCCTGCCCCTGGGCGGCTTCCTCGTACGCAGCGGGCGGCGCACCGTCCTCGTCGACGCCGGAGTCGGCCCCCACGACGACGGCCGCTACCGCGGCGGAGCGCTCCTCGACTCCCTCGCCGCCCACGGCGTCACCCCCGCCGACATCACCGACGTCCTCTTCACCCACCTCCACTTCGACCACGTCGGCTGGGCCTCCGTCCACGACCGGCCCGTCTTCCCCCACGCCACCTACCGCGCCCACCGCGCCGACTGGCAGCACTTCGTCACCGGCCAGGCCGCGACCCCCGAGGCCGTCGCCAAACTCGCCCCCGTCGAGGCACAACTCGAACTCTTCGACACCGACGTCACCCTCGCCCCCGGCATCGACGCCCTCCACACCCCCGGCCACACCCCCGGCACCACCGTCTACGTGCTCTCCTCCGGCACCCGGCGCGCCCTGCTGCTCGGCGACGTCGTCCACTCCGTCGTCCAACTCGCCGAACGCGACTGGCAGGTCGTCTGGGACATCGACCCCGCCGCCGCCTCCGCCGCGCGCAACCGCATCGCCGACCGGGCCGCCGACACCGACGACCTCCTCGTCGCCGCCCACTTCCCCGGCATGCGCTTCGGCCGCATCCTCGCCGCCGACGGCCACCGCCGCTTCGTCGCCGCCTGAGCCCCCCGGCCCCGCGGGCCCCGGGGGCCCGCCACCGCCCGGACGGCCCCGGCCCCCGCGCGGCGGGGACCCACCGGCGGGCACCCGGCCCGTAAGGTGCCCGCATGTCGGTAGTCGTCGCGGGCGGCCACGGCATGGCCGCACGGCGCACCACCACCCAGGGGGGCCCCGAGGAGGTCCCGGGGCGCCGCCCGCACCCGCGAGAGGACCCGCGGATGCGGGCGGCGCGCGGCACACCGGGCGCAGCCGTACACATCCGGGGCCGCACGGGGAAGCGGTGACGGCGCGGCCGGCCGCGGCCGCCTTCGACGGGTTCAACGAGCTCGACAGGCCGGGCCGGTGTGCGGGCGGGGCCCGGCGGCGGCGCATCGCCGAGCGCCTGACATCCTGGCCGCATGGACGCCGACGACCCGAATCCGGTCCACCTCGACCACGTGATGGACGGGTTGGCGACGAACCCCGCCCTGCCCGCCGCGATGGTCCGGCGGCTGTTCGCCCGGCGGCACGGACTCGGGAAGGTGGCGGGTCGTGCGGACCTCACCGAGGAGATGATCGACGAGATCATCGCGACCGACGACCACTGGCTCCTGCACGGCCTGGCCCTCAACGACCGGCTGCCGCACCGGTTCCGCCTGCGTCTGGCCGCCCACCCGGACGAGGGGGTGCGGGCCGCGCTCGCCGTCCGCGCCGCGACCGCACCGCGGCGGATGCTGGAGCAGCTCGTCGACGATCCGGCGCCGAAGGTCCGCGAGTACCTGGCCCAGGAGGACGGCACCCCGCCCGACCTGAGGGCCCGCCTCGCGGCCGACCCCGACCCCGCGGTCCGCGCCGCGCTGGCGAAGCACTGGACGCGGGCCCCGGAAGCGGTGCGCCGGATCCTGCTCACCGACCCCGAGCCGCAGGTCCGCGCCGCCGCCTGCTCCACCTGCTTCGCGCACCTGCCGCATCCGGTACCGCCCGCGGATCTGCTGCCGACACTGCTGGCGGACCCGGTGACCCGGGCGGGCGCGGTGGTCCACGCCGTCCTCGACGCGGACACCGCCCGGCGGCTCGCCGAGGACCCGGACAGCGGCGTGCGCGCCGAACTCGCCCGGCATCCCGACCTGCCGCCGTCGCTGCGCGAGGCCCTGGCCGTCGATCCGGCCCCGAGCGTGCGGGTGAAGGTCTTCGCCCGGCCCGACACACCGGAGCACGAGCGGGCACGGATCCACACCTCGGTCCACGAGCTCGCGCAGTCGACGGCCGAGCCGGACCCCGACGCCGACGACGAAGCCCTCCTGCAGTGGTACGAGAACTCCTTCGCGCCCACGGAACTACGGATCCTGCGCCTGGACTGGGTGACGGCCGATCCGCTGCCGCACCTCGACTCGCCCTACATCTGCTTCCGGGTCTCCGCGGCCGCCGGCAGGGACCTTCCCGCCGAGGCGGTGGCCCGACTGCTCGGTGACGAGGAGGAGATGGTCCGCCTCACCATGGCGCACACCGCCCCGCACCTGGTCGACCCGGCGACCGCCGAGGACATCGAGCGCCGCTACCGCGGACGCGACAAGTTCACGTTCTGGTGGGACAGGGCGCGGGTCCTGCCGTTGCCGCCGGAGACCCTGCGCCGCTTCGCCACCGACCCCCAGCCCCGGCTGCGCTCGCTGGCGCCCCGCGATCCGGACCTGCCCCCGCAAGTCGCCGAGCAGCTGGCCGACGATTTTGAGGAGCGTGTCCGCCGGGCGGTCGCCTCCCACCGCAGCCTCCCGCTCCCGTCCCTGCTGCGGCTGCTCGCCGACCCTTCCGAACACGTCGCGCGGGCCGCCGCCGCCTCGCCGGTGCTCCCCGTCGAGCACATGGAGCGGCTGCCGACCCGGGCGGGCCTGTAGCCGTCGCGGACCCGCCCGGGGCCGATGCCGCCGCCAGGGCCTCGGGCCGTCGCGTCCTCAGGGCCTTCGGTTCGCCGGCCCGCCCTCGACCCACTGCGGCACGCGCACCGGCGCGAGGAACTTCTGGTTGAGGACCAGTAGCCACGCCAGCGCGATGATGCCGACGATCGGGAGCCCGAGCAGCAGCAGGAGGAAGAGGATCGGGTGTTCGTGGCTGAACGCGTCGGCGTTGAGCCCGAAGAGCGTCACGGGGCCGGCGACGACCAGCGGCACCACCAGCCAGCAGAACAGGTAGGTGCGGATCGCCTCGCTCGCGCGCAGCTCGGCCTCGCCGAGGAACACGTACTCGGTGGTGGTCGTCGAGGCGCCGCCTCGCCCGGGGACGTCGACCGTCTCGCCCTCCTGGACGTAGTAGCGGCCCAGCGGCCGGATCGGCAGCATCAGCACGGTGAACCAGCGGGTGGCGAAGCAGGCGCCCCGGGCGTCCACGCGGGTCTTGCCCAGCATCGTGCGCCCGAATCCGTTGACCGTGCCCAGCCGTGGTGCCGCGCGCAGCGGCCTGACCTTGTCCGGCATCCGACCCCCTCGTCCCGGTGGCAACTCTTGATCCCAGCATGCCAGTCGCCTGCGACACCGTCCCGGGCCGGGGCGCGACTCCCGCCCCCGGCCCGCCGCTGACGGATCCTCGCCTGCCGTCGGCCGGGCCGGCTTCCCGCGGGAGGCGTGCGCGCGCGGCGGCGGGGCCGTCCCCTCGGGACCGCCCGCTGCGGACCGTCCTCGACGGGACGCGCGGTGGCCGGCCCCGCGACGGGACGCGCGGTGCGGCGGTGCGGGAGAAGGGGGTTCGTCCGCGGGCCGCCGCCCCGAGGCGGGCGGCGGCGCGCAAGTTCCGTCAGGGGGTGCCGAATTCGCCCGCGCGGACGGCGGTGACGGAGAACGGCCGGGCGGTGGAGCGGGAAGTCGGCGGGGCCGACTTCCTGTGCCGGGTGTCCGGGCGAGCGTGCACCTCGCCCATCTCGTCGGACGCGAACGAGGGTTCGGCGCCGCCACCCCGGGAGAGGGGTGGCGGCGCCTGACATGCGATCAGCTGGCGTCGAACTCGCCGGTGCGGACGGCGGCGACGAAGGCTCGCCAGGCGGGGGAGGGGAAGAGGAGGGCCGGCCCGTTGGGGTCCTTGGAGTCACGCACAGGCATGACACCGCTGAAGCCGTCGGCGACCTCCACGCAGCCGTTCTGGCCCCCGCTGTAGGTGCTCTTCCGCCAGCCGGCGTGGGTCAGGTCAACATCCATCCTCATAGCCCTTCCGTACCGCACGGATCATCTCCATAGATGCGGCCTGATTCAGTGCCTCGATCTGAAGCCGATCGTAGCCCCTGAACAGTGGAAGGACAGTGTCGATATCGCGATCAAGATAACCGCGGACTTCGGTCTCGCCGTACCCGAGCAACTTGCGGTCGGGCATGGTCAGCAGGGTCACATGGGAGCTGAAAGGCCGTTCCTCGCCCAGGGAGTACGGGGCGACCTGAATGATCACGCTCGGGGAGGCGGCAAGCTGCTCAAGGTGCTGTAGCTGCTCGATCATCACCTTCGTTCCGCCGACAGGTCGGCGCAGGCAGCTTTCATCGAGAACTGCATGAAGTAGAGGGGTCGGAGTGCGGGCCAGGAGTTGTTGGCGCGTCATGAGGAATGCGACCCGTTCCTCGGCCTGTTCGGGAGTCGCGGTGCCGCGCCTGATGTTGGCCGCTTCCCAAGCGCCGGCGTAAGCATGGGTCTGCAGCAGCCCGGACACGATGTCGATCGAGAACAGCCGCACCTCTGCGGCGCGGTTCTCGTGGTTGGCGTACTCCGGGAAGCCCGGCACGAGCGCGGTGTGCTTGTGCTGCCACCACATCAGCATCAACGTCCCGCCCGTTTCCAGGACTTCGTCGGCCTTGGTAGCAAACTTTTCACTCGGCGGTCGGTGCGCAAGTTCAACGAACGAGACGTACGAGGCGCTGACTCCGCACTTGCGCGCGAGCTGGTGCTGCAGGAGGCCCTTCGCCTTGCGTGAGTTGCGGAGTTGGATGCCGAAGGGGGCCCAGGGGCTGGATGACGGGTCGATTTCCTTGATGTTCACCATGGGGGCTCCGACTCAACGTGGCCTCGAAGTCAAGTTGTTTGCGCTTCCGATGCTAGGCGAATCCAGGCCACCATATGCACAGAACGTGAAACTCCGATCGCAGAGGGTTCCCCATGCCCCACGACCAAGCCACCCGCCTCCACGGCTACGGCGTCCGGTTCGACACCACGGCCGACCGCTACCGGGTCCGCAACGAGCTCACCGGGGAGTGGCTGTGCCGGCCCACCGG
>NZ_JBSHBN010000113.1:0-31093 GCF_053612025.1 Kitasatospora sp. NPDC054768 | reverse complement strand
GGCCTGCGGAACCACCGCCGGCCCGGGCCCCACGGCCGTCCTCAGCTCGCCGACAGGCGCGGGGTGCGCGGTGGCTCCGTCCGGCGGCTGCCGGTCGCCTCGAAGGCGGCGGCGAGGGCCAGCAGGGCGTTGTCGTCGTAGGCGCGGCCCGCGAAGGTCAGGCCGACCGGCATGCCGGCGTCCGCCATGGTGCCCATGGGGACGGTGACCGTCGGGATGCCGAGGTGGCGGGGGACGAGGTTGCCGTTGGCGACCCAGACGCCGTTGCGCCAGCCGAGGTCGGCGGACGCCTCGGAGACGTCCATGTCGGCGGGCGCCACGTCGGCGACGGCGGGGAACACCACCGCGTCCAGGCCCAGTCCGTCCATCCACAGCTCCAGGTCGACCCGGCGGGTCTCCTCCAGCCCGCGCAGCCCCTGCTCCAGGTGCGGCATGTCGGTGAAGGACGCGTACGGGCGCTCCCGCACGAAGCGCGGGTAGTCGCCGACCGAGTCCTCGAAGTTGTCGTAGCGGTCCGGGAGTTCACCCTCGTGCTTGGGGAAGATGCGGTCGCCGTCGACCTCGGCCAGGGTGGCCAGCGCCGGGTCGCCGTTGGCGCGCAGGAAGTCGTCCCAGGCCCAGGCGGAGAGGTCCTCGATCTCCACGGTGAGGTAGTCGCGGCCGACCAGGCCGCGGGTGAACAGCGAGGGCGCGCCGGGGCGGTCGGACTCGTAGTTGGTCACGACCGGGAAGTCGACCTCGACGACCTCGGCGCCGGCCGCCTCCAGGTCGCGGCGGGCGGCGTCCCACAGGTCGATCACCGAGGGGCGGGTGTCGATCGGCCGGCCGGTCTGGCCGCCGATGCCGCCCTCGGGGTTGGTGCCGGCGTCGGGGTCGGCGTTGATGTACATCCGGGGGACGCCGACGCGCTTGCCGGCCAGCGCGGCGCGCGCCGCCGCCGGGTCGGCGGGTGCGAGCTCCGGGTACGAGGCGGGGCGCACCTGCGAGGCGGCGGGCAGCTCCACCCAGGGCTGGGCGCGCCAGAGGTCGCCGCGGGTCTCCGGGTCGTCGCCGACCACGACGTCGAGCAGTTCGAGCAGGTCGGCCATGGTGCGGGTGTGCGGGACGACGACGTCCATGGTCGGGACGAGCGGCCAGTTGCCGCGCACCGAGATGACGCCGCGGCTGGGCGTGTAGGCGCACAGCGCGTTGTTGGAGGCGGGGGCCCGGCCCGAGGACCAGGTCTCCTCGCCGAGGCCGAAGGCGCCGAACGAGGCGGCCGTGGCGGTGCCGGAGCCGTTGGAGGAGCCGGAGCCGTAGGCGCTGGTGAGCCAGTCGGCGCTGTACGGGCTCTCCGCGCGGCCGTACACGCCGCGCTGCATGCCGCCGTTGGCCATCGGCGGCATGTTGGTGAGGCCGATGAGCACGGCCCCGCCGGCGCGCAGCCGCTCGATGGCGAAGGCGTCGCGCTGGGCCACGAGGTGCTCGAAGGCCGGAGAGCCGGCCGCGGCGGTCAGGCCCTTGGCGAGGTAGCTGTCCTTGGCGGTGTACGGGATGCCGTCCAGCGGGCCGAGGGTCTCGCCGCGCGCGCGGCGGGCGTCGGAGGCCTCGGCCTCGGCGCGGGCGTCCGGGTTCATCACGACCATCGCGTTGAGCGCGGTGGCGGTGCCCGGCCGGTCGTACGCCTCGATCCGCGCGAGGTAGGCGTCGAGCAGGCCGACCGCGGTGGCATCGCCCTTCTCCAGCGCCGCGCGCAGCTCGGCGATACCGGTCTCCACAACATCGAATCCGCGCGTCATGCGGGTGTCTCCTGGATGGGTCGGGTCGGGGTGTGCGACCGCCGGTCGGACGGTCCGCGGTCGGCGTGCGTCCGGTCGTACGGCCGGGTGCAGAGGTCGGCAGCTGGTGCTGGAACGTTCCAGCATCAGCGCACTTTACGTACTGCTGGAACGTTCCAGCAAGGTGGTGGGAGCCGGAATGAAGATCGGTGCGGGCTGGGTCTAGACTTCCGGGCTGTGACCAGCCGCTCCGTGACCCTGATCGACGTGGCCCGGGCGGCCGGGGTGTCCAAGAGCACCGCCTCCAACGCGCTGGGCGGCTCCGGCCGCGTCGCCGAGGCCACCCGGGAGCGGATCCGGGAGGTGGCCCGGGAGCTCGGCTACCGGCCGAACAGCGCGGCGCGCAGCCTTCGCCGATCCAGCACGGGCGCGATCGGACTGCACCTGCCGCGCACGGCGACCCGCCTGGACTACTACATGAACCTGGCGTTCGGCGCCGTCGAACGGGCCAGGGAGGACGGTCTGGACCTCGTGCTCCTGGCCCCCGGCACGGCATCCGGCGGCGGGCTCGCCTCCCGGGTCGACGGCCTGCTGGTGATCGACCCCGAGCTCGACGACCAGGCCGTGCCGGACCTGCTGAACGCGGGCGTGCCGGTCGTCACCGGCGAGCGCCACCTCGGCGGGGGAGCCGCGCCGAGCGGCGCGGTGGTATGCGACAACGCGGCGTCGCTGCTCGCCCTGCTGGACCACCTCGCCGAGCGCGGCGCCCGCCGCCCGGCGCTGCTGGTGCCCGGCCCGGCCTCGGACTGGGCGGCGGCGCTGCGGGACGCCGCGCGGACCTGGAGCCGCCGGGAGGGCGCCGAGGTGGTCGTGCGGCCGGTGCCGTTCGCGGCGACCCCGGCCGAAGTCGAGGCGATCACCACGGACCTGCTCGCCGGCGTCCCTGGCCTGGACGCGGTGATCAGCGCCCCCGACGGGGCGGTGGCCGGGGTGCTCGCGGCCGCGGCGCGGGCCGGCCTGCGCCCGGGGACCGACCTTTTGGTGGCGGCGTGTGTCGACGGCGCCGCCGCACGCGGATCCAGCCCGCAGGTGACGGCGGTCGACCTGCGGCCCGCGGACTACGGCCGGGCCTGCGCGGCCCTTCTCGGCGACCTGCTGGCCGGGACGGTCGAGCCCGGCACCGTCCGTCGCCACGACTGGACGCTGAACGTCCGGGCGTCCACGGCCGGCCGGGCCTGACACCGGGTCACGCGTTCCTTCGAGCCTCGGGTGCGGGGCACGGGCGGGCACGGGCCGGAGCGGGAGAGGGCCTGATCGAGGTGCCCGAGCCCAGCTCGGTGGTGTTCCAGGACGCCCGGCTGCTGCCCTGGAGCCGGGTCCTCGACAACATCGCCCTCGCACTGCCCGGCCCGCGCGCCGCCGCCCGCGAACTCGGGCGCGCGGCACTGGCGAGGTGGGCCTTGCCGACAAGGAGAACGCGTGGCCCGCCACCCTGTCCGGCGGCGAGGCCGCCCGGGTCGCCCTCGCCCGGGCGCTCGTGCGCGAGCCCCGGCTCCTGCTGCTCGACGAGCCGTTCGGCGCCCTCGACGCGCTCACCCGCATGCGCATGCACGGCCTCCTGCGCGACCTGTGCGCCCGTCACCGCCCCGCCGTCCTGCTGGTCACCCACGACGTGGACGAAGCCCTGCTCCTCGCCGACCGCCTCCTCGTCGTCGTCGACGGCCGTTTCTCCCTCGACCTGCGCCCGACCGTCCCCGCCGGCCCCGACCGCCGCCACCCCTCCTTCGCCGACCTGCGGGACCGCCTCCTCCTGGCCCTCGGCGTCCCGGAGGACGCCCGCGCCTGACCGCCTCCGGTGGTGCCCCGGCCCGGCGGGGCCCGGGGGAGCGGTGTCTCGGCGGGTGCTCCGGCCGGGGACCTCACGGACGTGCGACCGTGGCGTCCCCAGCCGCCCCGGTGCCGCCGCGGGGGCGGGGCCGGCGTTGTCGGAGGCCGCTCCTACAGTGAGGCCCATGGGACTTTCGATATCCGTGGGACTCCTCGACGACCAGGCTCGCAACGATGCCGAGGGGCTCGAGTACCACCGCTCCGCCTTCGCCCGCCTCAGCCGGGCGCTGACGGCGGAGGACATCGGCTGGCAGGAGCCGGAGATCACCGATCCGCCCCGTACCCGCACCTTCTCCGCCGGTTTCCCCTACGGGTACCTGACCCAGCTGCGCCGCATTCTGGTCCTCAAGGAGTTCGGCGAACCCGTCACGTCGGCTCTGGAGGTCGGCGAGCACCAGTACGAACTCGACTGCGAGAAGGTCCGGGACGAGACGACGAGGTTCGACTCCCACCTGCTCTGCCATTCCGACAGCGCCGGCTACTACGTGCCGGTCGACTTCGAGGACCCGCTCTTCCTCCCCGACGAGGCGGGAGTCGAGGGCGGCGGAATCGTCGGCTCCAGCCAGCGCCTGCTGGCCGAACTCTCGGGCATCGCGTCATCGATCGGCATCGACCTCGACGAGGAGGGTGTTCCCCTCGCTGCGGGGGAGACCGGGCGGGCCGCGGATCCCGTGACGGACGGACCGTTCGAGACCGAGCGGTTCGCCTGGCGCGGGCTCTACCGGGCATGCCTGGCGAGCATCGCCGGCGGGCACGCCATCGTGTTCCACTGACTCTTCCGAGGGCAGCGGCCGCCACGAGTGTCGCGGCCGGGCGACGCAGATTCATTCCGTTCCTCCGAGATCTCCGGACGGTGCCGTCCGGGCATTTCCGTGTTCGAAGAAGTGCGTCGAGAGTCGGCCAGGGCCGAGGCCGGTCCGCCCGTGTCCGACCCTCCACCTTCCCCGGCGGGTCGCGCCTCCCGTCCGCTGGATGTCAGGACGCGTGACGTTCCGACCGGGTGGGCGCGTGTCGCGGCCATCCTGCCACCCCTCGCTCCCTCGGGTCGGTACCGCTCGCAAGCCCCGGGCTGGGACCGTGGCCCTCGGCGAGTCCCATCGGACCCGGGTGCGACGCCTACGGCTCACTTCTCGACGAGGACGATGTCCTCGATCCGGGGGCGCAGCTTGATCGTGTCGCCGAGGGCATCGATGATGCGGTGCAGGCCCTTGGTCGAATTCCTCTGGAACGCCGGGTGGACCAGGCCGCGGGACAGCAGTTCGTGGTTGACGGCCTGGTGCGGCAACGGCACGTCGACCCTGATGACGGCCCCGCTCTCGGCGTCCGGGATCGGTGCACCCTTGCCGACCACGGCGACGCGGCGCCCGTAGGTGTCGCCGCCGCCGGTGAGGATGAATCCGGCGACGGACTCCGGGGTGGCGGAGACGACCTCCTCGTCCGCCGCCGACGAGTAAGGACACCCTGCGCCTCATTCGGGCCGAGGCTTCTCGGGTAAGTCGAAAATCCCAGGTCAAGAAGCTTTCTCATATCAATTCCATGATTCGGGTGGAGTTGCCGAAGCACCGAGTCTGGACACTGTGCACCTGCGGGATTACAGCCTCTCCACAGCCTGCGGCAGCAGGAAAGGAAAGAGGGGGAGGGAATGACGAGCGGCGGCCGCAATGCCGCCTGCCCTGTCATTCGGCGGGATTTCTCATTCACGGAAAGCGGCCCACGAGGCTGGCGGGGCCTCGTGATTCGACTCGAACTGCTCCTGCCGGCCGGCGCGACGAAGCCGTTCGGGGCAGGGCCCGAACCTGCCGATCGGCAGGTAGGGCTCGATCAAACTCCACTGCTCGTCGGTGAGTTGCCTGCGCGTCACATCAAACAGGCCTACCGGGTTCTGCCCCGGAGCGGGGCAGAACCCGAAGATTGATCACAGCATCACACAGGCCCTACCTCGACCCGGGTTCCGGCGGCCCGCAGAACGACTTCACCAACCGCAACACCAATCGCGTCCCTGCTGCCGCTCACCGGGATGACGGCCGGGAGCCTGCTGCTGCACCTCCGGGCGATCCGACGGCTACCGAAGCCGGTGCGCGGGGTCGAGGACACGGGCGGGGACTGGCTGGACGACCTCGTGCCCCTCGCGAACCTGCTCGCCGGCCCCCGCTCCCGCGCGGGGCGCGCATTCGCCGCGCTGATCGGCCGCGGCACGGTGCTCGGCTTCGTGCGTCCGCGCTTCACCCTGCTCGCCGCCGCAGCCGCCGTCTCCGCTGGCCTGCTGGTTGCCACGGGACTGGCTTCCGGCGAGGGCTGGCCCGGGGCGCTGCTCTTCACCGTGGAGGCCGCGGTCTTCGCGGGCGGCACCTTCGCCTTCGTGATGGTCTGCAACAGCGTCCTGCGGTTCGCCGCGTCCCCTCCCGCATCGGGGACGCGACGGGCCGCCCGGATCGCGACCACCGCAGGCGCGTTGACGCTGCCGGTCTCGTTGGCGCTGCGGGACACCGCCTGGCGGCTGCTCGGGCTCGGCGACCAGGTCGACTCCATCGGACAGTGGGCGGCCTTCGCACTCGCCTGTGCGCTATTGGCGGGCGCGCTCACCTTCGGTGTGGCCGCGACCGGAACCAGGGAGTGACAGCCGCGGACGTGGGGGCGGTCGGCTGCTGCACGGCGGTTGTCATGTCTCTTGGAGCCAGGGCCTGTTGGAGGTCGTCGAAGCCCCCGCCGGATCGGCGCGGGCTTCGACAAACGGAGCGGGCCCCGCACGGCCCCATCTCCCCGGCCGCTTGTGCGGCTCGGTGTGGGCGTTCTGTTCAGGCGGTCGTTGTCACCGGGCGGTGGGAGAGGGCGTCGGAAGCCCTGGCCGTGGCGTAGAGCGAGACGGCCAGCGCGATGACGAGGGCGGCGCCGGCGGCGAAGATGCTGCCGGAGGAGACGGCCTTGGCGCTGCCGGCCTCGGTGCGGGCGGAGCCGGCGATGAAGGGCATCACCACGAGGACGGCGACGCCGAGAACGACCTCGCCCCAGACGACCTTCGGGAAGTGCCGCAGGGTCAGGTGGAGCAGGGAGGAAGTGTCGTCGGCGCGGCGGGCCCGGGCGATGCGGGGCATCAGCCAGAACTGGTTGACGGCGCCCGCGGCGACGAGGCCGGCGACCAGGAGGATCTTGACGAGCAGGGCGATGCCGTAGCCGGTGGTCCACAGCTGGGAGATCGCACCGACGTGCTTCCAGCTGAGCCAGAGGCCGGAGACGGTGACGGCGCCGACGCAGATCATGGCGACGAGGCTGAACCGGCGCCACATGTCGGCCCAGAGAAGACCGGCGCCGTCGCCGAGGCGGCCACGGGTGCCGGCGAGGGCGGCCAGGAGGGCGAGGCCACCGAGCCAGACGACGCCGGAGATGATGTGGGTCTGGTCGAAGGCGAGGTCGAGCCAGCGGTCGAGGTCGGCGGGCTTGGTGGCGGGGACGGCCGCGATCAGGGTGACGGCGAGGGAGAGCGGCAGCGCGGTGAGGGCGATGGCGTCCGTGTGGCGGCGGGCAGCGGGCACGAAGAGGGCGATCAGCGTTGCGGCCGTCACGGCCAGGACCGCGTTCTGGACCAGGTAGACGTTGCCTTGGGCGATCCAGGCGCCCTTCGCGGCCGGGGCGTGGAGGTAGTCCCAGATCCGGTCCGGGGCGAGGGCATCGCCGAACGGTATGCCCTTGCCGGCGCGGGCGAGACGGGCGGCGAGCTGGAAGTAGCCGGCGACCAGTAGCACCACCCCTGCCCAGGCGAGGTAGGCCGCTGATCTGCTTCGCAGGGCCTCGGCGTCCTGGCGGCTGGTTTCCGGCGCACGAAGTGCCGGGCGCACGGTGGTCGCGTACGTGATGGTGGTGCCGAGGGCTCCGCTGAGGCCGATGAAGTAGCCGGCCTTGGTGAGGACCCGCCAGAGCTGGGGCATGGTGTATCCGGCCGTGTCCGCGGCCAGCAGGGCGTGATGCATGAGGTGAGGCTACCCTAAATAAGGTTCCCCTAAGTTACCTGGAGGGCCGCGGTTGTTCAATCGTCATCATCTTGTGAGCTGCCTATCGGTCCGCACTCCGGGGAGCGCCCCGTCGCCATTTCGCCTGGTGCGAAGGTTGCCAGGCACCGGAGTCCGATGCTCTCGGTCCCCCCCGGGGGCGCCGGGGCAGGCGCTCGCCGGCACAGCCGTGGCGGGAGCGGCGGAGGCCACGGATCACCAAGTGACCGGCAACGCCTGCAGGCCGCGGAAGACCAGTTCCGGCACGTAGGTGAGCTCGGACTCGTCAACGGCGAGGCGCAGTCCCGGATACCGTTTCACCACGGACCCGATCGCCACCCGCATCTCCCGGCGGGCCAATATCGCGCCGAGGCAGAAGTGCGGCCCGTGCCCGAAGGCGAGGTGCGCTGCCGGTCCTTCGCGCGTGATGTCGAAGCGGCCGGGATCCGGGTACACACCGGGGTCGCGGTTGGCCGCGACGATGACCGGCAACACCGGTTCGCCCGCCCCCAGTTCGACGCCCTCCAGATCGACGGGCTCGGTCGTGACCCGGACCTCGGCCGAGGTGAAAAGCCTGCTGTAGCGCAGTAGTTCGTCAACCGCCGGTCCGATCAGGTCCGGTGCCGACCGCAGCAGCGCGAGTTGGTCCGGGTGGCGCAGCAGGGTCAGGAACGAGTTGCCCAGCTGGTTGACGGTCGTCTCGTGGCCGGCGATCAGCAGGCCTTCGAGGTTGGCCAGCAGCTCGGGTTCGGTGAGGTGGTCGCCCTCGTCGTTGGCGGCGACCATCGCCGAGATCAGCCCGTTGTCCGGCTGCGCCCGCTTCTGACGCACCAGATCGGCGAGCCAGTCCTGCATCTCGCCCTGTGCGGCCCGCAGTTCGTCCGGAGTGATGTTCGTGACGAACAGCCGCCTGGTCCACCTGCGGATGGCCTCCGCCTCGGAGTAGGGCACGCCGAGCAGCTCGCAGATGACCATCAACGGCAGTGGAGCGCAGAAACCTGCCACAAGATCCGCGGTTGGATCGAGGGAGTCGAGCAGGGAGTCCGCCAGGGACTGCACGCGTGGTTCGAGCTGATCGACCATGCGCGGGCTGAACGCCTGCGACATCAGCTTGCGCAGGCGGGCGTGGCGCTCGCCGTCCAGGCTGGAGACCAGTAACGGGTCGGCGGCGACGGACAGTTTCAGCGGGCTGCCCGGAAGTGTGGCCGCCTCCCGGCTGAACCGGCTGTCGCTCAGAACCTGGCGCACCGCCTTGTAGGAGAGGGCGAGCCAGACGTCCGCCGTACCCATCGACGCGAGGACGACCGGAGCCTTCGCGAGCAGGGCCTCGGCTTCGGGCTCGTTGTCGAGGTGGTGTGGTGTGGTGAGGGGAAACGTGGCTCGCATCGCTGCCTCCTGACTGGATGTCACCGGATCCGGGCGCCGGGTGCCGGGCGCGAACGGCCGGGACCGACGTACGGATCGGTGACAGCTGGGTGGTGTGCCGCCGGGGGCGGTGGCGTTTCGCGATCGTCTCGACGTCGAGGGGGGTCGAACGGTTCACTCGGAGCTGTCGGTGGCGCCGGTGGTCGGTTCGCTCGATCCGGGTGGTGATCGCCGTGCGGAGGTCTTCCCGGGTGGGCGGATGGCGGTCGAGGACGTTCTTCGGCGCGAGTGCGAATGGGATTCTAGGGCGTTGTCACCGGCGGCGTCGACGGTGCCCGCGAACCCGGCCCGGCCGTGGCGGTTCGGGGCGTGGACGAACTACCGTGACCGAACCGGCAGGTTCACCGGCAGATTCGCCAGCAGGTCCGCCGGCGGACACTGCGACGGGCCGTCGTCAAGAATCGGCGCGTTTCATGGGGCACGGGACGGATTTCGCCACGGCGCCTTGGTCATGCAGGCATATGACGTTGCGATGTGCCTCGTTTGAGACAGCCTCCGCATGGCCTATGGCGACGGCGTGATGTTGCTGCCATGCTCGTCTGCGCGGCGGGGCGATCATCGCCTCGGCCCCCACGCTCAGCTCACCAGTGCATCTTCCTCGGCGTCGCCAGCGCTGTCGCTTTCGAGGGACCGCTCCACTGATCCAGGCGCCCGAAGCGCCGTCGAGTCCGGGTTCGGATACCACCGGGCCGCCGGGCTGCCCGCGCGCTCGATGCTCCAACCGCTTGCGCGGCCGGAGCCGCACCGTCGGGACTGCTACGGAAACACCCCCCCTGCCTTCCTTCATTCCCCGGCTCACGAGGTGTCGATGTGATGCGCTTCCCCTTGGATTCGGACGCTGATCGTGTCGCTGTCATCGGAATGGCGGGCAGGCTGCCGAAAGCCCCGGATCCGGAGGCGTTCTGGCGACTGCTGTGCGACGGGGCCGACGCGATCACCGCGCCGCCCGCGGGCCGGCAGGGCGTACGGCACGGCGGCTACCTGGACCGGGTGGACGGCTTCGACGCGGCGTTCTTCGGTGTGTCCCCCCGTGAGGCCGCCGGCATGGACCCGCAGCAGCGGCTCATGCTCGAACTCGCCTGGGAGGCCCTGGAGGACGCCCGGATCGTGCCGAGCACGCTGACGGGCGGCCCGACGGGGGTGTTCGTCGGCTCGATGTGGGAGGACTACACGTCCCTGGCCTACCCCGGTCACATCACGCCGCACACGCTGACCGGCACCAGCCGGGGCGTCATCGCCAACCGCGTCTCGCACTTCCTCGGTGTGCGCGGACCGAGCATGACGGTCGACACGGCCCAGTCGTCGGCGCTGGTCGCGGTGCACCTGGCGGTCGAGAGCCTGCGCCGCGGCGAGTCGGCGCTCGCCCTGGCCGGCGGGGTGAACCTCAACCTGACCGCCGCCCGCGAGGAGGGAGCGGCGGAGTTCGGCGGCCTGTCCCCGGACGACCGCTGCTTCACCTTCGACGCCCGGGCCAACGGCTTCGTCCGCGGCGAGGGCGGCGCCTTCCTCGTCCTGAAACCGCTGGACCGGGCCCTGGCCGACGGGGACCGCGTCTACGGTGTCATCCGGGGCAGCGCGGTCAACAACGACGGCGCCACACAGAGCCTGACCGTGCCCAGCGCGCAGGCCCAGGAACAGGTCATCCGCGAGGCACTGGCCCGCGCCGGCGTGCGTCCCGCGGATGTGCAGTACGTGGAGCTGCACGGCACCGGCACCGCTGTCGGCGACCCCATCGAGGCCGCCGCCCTCGCGGCGGCCTACCGCGACCCGGCCGAGTCCGGCGACGCCGACAGCGCCCTGCGGGTCGGATCCGCCAAGACGAACGTCGGCCACCTGGAAGGCGCCGCGGGCATCGTCGGTCTGCTCAAGGCCGTCCTCAGCGTGCACCACCGCGCACTGCCGCCGAGCCTGAACCACGAAACCCCCAACCCCGGCATCCCTCTCAACGCACTGGCGCTGCGGGTCCAGACCGCTCCGACCCCCTGGCCGCGGCCGGACGCGCCCCTGCTCGCCGGCGTGTCGTCGTTCGGCATGGGCGGCACCAACGCGCACGTGATCGTCGAGCAGGCGCCCGATGCAGCCGCGCCGCCGGCCCGGCGGCCCGCCCCTGAGGGCCGGCCGGCGCCGTGGATCGTCACGGCGCGGACCAAGCAGGCGCTACGGGCGCAGATCGAGCGCCTGCGCGAACACGTGCGCAGCCACCCGGACCTGACCGGCGCCGAGGTCGCGCACGCGCTGGCCACCACCAGAACCCGGTTCGCCCACCGCGCGGTCCTGCTCGACTCCGTCCAGGTCGCCGCCGGCCGGGCCGGCACCCCGGGCCGTACCGTCTTCGTGTTCCCCGGCCAGGGCGCGCAGTGGGTCGGCATGGGCCGGGAGCTGTACGCCGCGTACCCCGCCTTCCGGGCCGCCATGGACGAGTGCGCCCAGGCCCTGGCCCCGTACACCGACTGGTCCCTGGCCGATGTCCTGGACGGCGCCCCGCTCGACCGCGTGGACGTCGTGCAGCCCGCCCTGTTCGCGGTGATGGTGTCCCTGGCGGCACTGTGGCGCTCCTTCGGTGTCGAGCCCGACGCGGTGGTCGGGCACTCGCAGGGCGAGATCGCCGCGGCACACGTCGCGGGCGCGCTGCCGCTGTCCGACGCGGCCCGGATCGTGGCACTGCGCAGCCGCGCGCTGGTGGCGCTGACCGGCCGGGGCGGCATGGTGTCCGTGGCCCTGTCCGCCGAGCGGGCCGAGGACTACCTGTCGCGCTGGGGCGGCGCGCTGACGGTCGCCGTGGTCAACGCCACCGGCTCGGTCGTGGTGTCCGGCGACACCCAGGCCCTGTCCGAACTGGTCGAGTCCTGCGCGGCGGACGGTGTCCGCACACGCGTCGTCCCGGTGGACTACGCCTCCCATTCCGCGCACGTCGAGGCGATCCGCGAGCGGCTGCTCACCGAACTGGACGGTGTGCGGCCGCGGCAGGGCACGATCCCGTACTACTCCGCGGTCACCGGCGGCCTCCTCGACGACACCACGGGGCTCGACGCCGGCTACTGGTACCGCAACGTGCGCGAGCCGGTCCGCTTCGACCTGGCCACCGCCGCACTGCTGGCGGACGGGCACGACGTCGTGGTCGAGGTCAGCCCGCACCCGGTGCTGCTGCCCGCCCTCGAACAGATCCTGGAACAGGCCCGCGAGCGGACCGGCGTGCCCGGCGTCGCCACCGGCACGCTGGGCCGTGACCGGGGCGGGCCGGACGTCTTCCTGACCGCGCTGTCCCGGCTGTTCGTGGCCGGCGTGCCGGTCGACTGGTCCCCGGCCGTCGCCGGGGCCGCGCCGGTCGACCTGCCCACGTACGCCTTCCAACGTCGTTCGTACTGGCTGCCCGAAGCGACGGCCGGGCAGAGCGGACGGACCCCGGCCGGCCCGGGGACGCACGCAGCGGAGACCGCCGCGCCCGGCCGGCCGGACGGCGGCCCGGAGACCCGCGACACCGGGGCGGGCGGCACGGACACGGGCGACCCCGAGTCGGGCGACACGGTCGACGCGGCCGCCGTGGTCACCGCGCAGATCGCGCTCGTGCTGGGCCACGAGAACCCCGCGGACATCGATCCCGCGCTCACCTTCAAGGACCTCGGCTTCGACTCGGTCACCGGGCTCGAACTGCGCAACCGCCTGGCGGGCGCCCTGGATCGGCAACTCCCCTCCGGTCTCGTCTTCGACCACCCGACGCCCGCGGAGCTGATCGACTGGCTGCGCACCGGCCCCGGCGACCAGCCGGCCCCGGCCGCCCCCATCGCCCGGGCCGCCCACGACGACCCGGTCGTCATCGTGGGGATGGGCTGCCGCCTCCCCGGCGGGGTGGCCTCGCCGGACGACCTGTGGCGGCTCGTCGCGGAGGGCGTGGACGCGATCGGCGACTTCCCGGACGACCGCGGCTGGGACCTGGGCGGCCTGTACGACCCGGACCTGCGCGGCGCGGGCACCACGTACACCACCCGGGGCGGGTTCCTGGAGGCGGTGGCCGGCTTCGACGCTCCGTTCTTCGGGATCTCGCCCCGCGAGGCGCTCGCCATGGACCCGCAGCAGCGGCTCGTGCTGGAGACGGCCTGGGAGACGTTCGAGCACGCCGGGATCGACCCGGCCTCGCTGCGCGGCAGCCACACCGGCGTGTTCACCGGCGTCTGGTCGTCCGGCTACGCGACCGGGCCGGGCCTGCCGGAGGACCTGGAGGGTTACCTGTTCACCGGCGTCGCGACCAGCGTCACGTCCGGCCGGGTCGCCTACCACCTCGGGCTGCGCGGTCCGGCGCTGTCCGTGGACACCGCCTGCTCGTCGTCCCTGGTCGCCGTGCACCTGGCCGCCCAGGCCCTGCGCGCGGGCGAGTGCTCGCTGGCGCTCGCCGGCGGTGTCACGATCATGGCGACACCGCTGGGCTTCACCGAGTTCTCCCGCCGGCACGGCCTCGCGGCGGACGGCCGCAGCAAGCCCTTCGCCGCCGCGGCCGACGGCACCAGCTGGGCCGAGGGCGCCGGCCTGCTGCTGCTGGAACGTCTGTCGGACGCCCGCCGCAACGGTCACCGGGTGCTGGCGGTCGTCGCGGGAAGCGCGGTCAACCAGGACGGCGCGTCCAACGGCCTGACCGCGCCCAACGGCCCCTCCCAGGAGCGGGTGATCCGTCAGGCCCTCGCCAATGCCGGGTTGGAGCCGTCCGCGGTGGACGCGGTGGAGGCGCACGGTACGGGGACGACGCTCGGCGATCCCATCGAGGCCCACGCCCTGCTGGCCGCCTACGGCCGGGACCGGGACGAGCCGTTGTGGCTGGGGTCGGTGAAGTCGAACATCGGGCACACCCAGGCGGCGGCCGGTGTGGCGGGTGTGATCAAGATGGTGATGGCGATGCGGCACGGCGAACTGCCGCGAACCCTGCACGTGGACGCCCCCTCCCCGCACGTCGACTGGGCCTCCGGCGGCGTCCGGCTGCTCACCGAGGCCCGGCCGTGGCCGGAGCACGAGCGCCTGCGCCGCGCCGGCATCTCGGCCTTCGGCATCAGCGGCACCAACGCCCACCTGATCATCGAGCAGTCCTCCGACCCGGACCCCGGCCACCTTCCCGAACCCGCCGACCGGGCCGCCCCCACCGCCTGGCTGCTGTCCGCGAAGACCGACGCCGCGCTGCGCGCCCAGGCCGAGCGGCTGCACGCGTACGCGACCGCCCACCCCGACGTCCCGGCCGCCGCGATCAGCCGCGCACTGGCCGCCCGCACCCGGTTCGAGCACCGGGCCGCGGTGGTCGGCGCCGACCGGGACGACCTGCTGTCCGGCCTGGCCGCGCTCCCGCCGGGACTGCCGGGCCGGCCGGCCCGTACCGGCGGGACCGTGTTCGTCTTCCCCGGACAGGGCGCGCAGTGGGCGGGCATGGGCCGTGACCTGTACGAGCAGTCCGAGGTCTTCCGCGCCGGCATCGACGCCTGCGCCGCCGCCCTGGCCCCGTACACCGACTGGTCGCTGGTCGACGAACTGCGCCACGGCTCGCTGGACCGCGTCGACGTGGTGCAGCCGGCCCTGTTCGCCGTCATGGTGGCGCTGGCCGACCTGTGGCGGTCCTACGGCGTGCAGCCGGACGCCGTGGTCGGCCACTCCCAGGCGGAGATCGCCGCCGCGTACGTCGCCGGCGCGCTGTCGCTGCGGGACGCCGCCAAGGTCGTGGCGTTACGGTCCAGGGCACTGGCCGTCCTCGCCGACCGGGGCGGCATGGTGTCCCTCGCGCTGTCCGTCGAACAGGCTGCCGGCTACCTGGCCCGTTGGGGCGAGCGGCTGACCACCGCCGTGGTGAACGGACCCGCGGCGGTCGTGGTGTCCGGCGGCCTCGACGTGCTGGACGAACTGCTGGCGGCCTGTGAGGCCGACGGCGTCCGCGCCCGCCGCCTGCCCGTCGACTACGCCGCCCACTCCGTCCAGGTCGAGGCGATCCGCGAGCACCTGCTCACCGACCTCGCCGACATCACGCCCCACTCGGCGGCGATCCCGTTCTACTCCACGGTCACCGGCGAACCGGTCGACACCTCCGCCCTCGACGCCGACTACTGGTACCGCAACCTCCGCGAACCCGTACGGTTCGACCTGGCCACCGCCCGGCTCACCGCCGACGGCCACGACCTGTTCCTGGAGGTCGGCCCGCACCCGGTGCTGGTGCCCGCGCTGGATGTCGCCGCCACCGGAACACTGCGCCGCGATCACGGCGGCCTCACCGAATTCCTCGCCGCGGCGGGACGCCTCTACGCCGCCGGAGCCGACGTCGACTGGACCCCGGTCCTGCCCCGCACCGCACCCGGGGCGGACCTGCCCACGTACGCCTTCCAGCGCGAGCCCTACTGGGTGACCGCGACCCCGCCGGTGCCCCGTGACGACTGGCGGTACGAGGTGGCATGGGCGCCGACGACCGGTACCGCGGTCCCGGTGGACCCGGAACGCTGGCTCGTCCTGGCCACGACCGGGCACCCGTGGGCCGAGGCCCTGCGCGAACGGGGCTTCGCGGTGGCCGACACCTGGGACGTGGCCGACACCGGGGACGCCCGGCCCGGGCCGGATGGTGTGCTGTCGCTGCTGGCGCTGGACGAGGAGCCGCACCCCGACCACCCGGTGCTCCCGGCGGGCCTGGTCCGCACCCTGGATCTGGTCCGCACCCTGGACCCGGCGCGCAGCCTGGACCCGGTGAGGACGGCGGCCGTCCCGCTGTGGTGCGCGACCAGCGGCGCCGTGAGCACCTCGGGCACCGACCCGGTCACCAGCCCGGCCCAGGCCCTGGCGTGGGGCACCGGCGCGTCCGCGGCGCTGGAGTTCCCGCACGGCTGGGGCGGCCTGGTCGACCTTCCCGCCGTGCCCGACGAGGAGAGCGTGAACGCGCTGCTCGTCGTGCTCGCCGGCACGGGCGAGGACCAGGTGGCGATCCGCGGCACCCGGCGCTTCGCCAAGCGGCTGCGCCGCAAGGCCTCGTCGGGCCCGGCCGCGCGGTCCTGGCGGCCGCGGGGCACGGTGCTGGTCACCGGCGGCACCGGCGCGCTCGGCGGACATGTGGCCCGCCGCCTCGCGCGGCAGGGCGCGGAGCACATCGTGCTGGCCGCCCGCCGCGGCCCCGACGCACCCGGCGCGGCCGGCCTGCGCGACGAACTGGAGGCAGCCGGGGCGCGGGTGACCGTGGCGGCGTGCGACGTGGCCGACCGGGACGCCCTGCGGGACCTCGTCGAGCGCGTCGGCGACATCCGCGCGGTCTTCCACACCGCCGGCGTGATCAGGGCGACCAGGCTGGCCGACACGACACCGGCGGGGTTCGCCGAGGTCATCATGGCCAAGGTCGCCGGGGCGGCGAACCTGGCGCAACTCCTGCCGGACCTCGACGCCTTCGTCCTGTTCTCCTCCACCGCGGGCGTGTGGGGCGACGGCCACGGCGCGGCCTACGCCGCCGGCAACGCCTTCCTCGACGCCCTGGCCGCACAGCACCGGGCCCAGGGCCGCGCCACGACCTCCGTCGCGTGGGGCATCTGGGCCGACGGCGGCATGGCGGCCCTGGAGTCCGTGCGGCGCCAGCGCGCCCTGCTCGGCCTCGGCGAACTGGACCCGGGACGGGCACTCGACGCGCTGCAGGACGTCCTCGACCACGACGAGGCCCTCGCGGTCGTCACCGGGGCCGACTGGGCACAGTTCGCCCGCGCCTACACCCACGCGCGGCCGAGCCGGCTGCTGCGGGACCTGCCCGAGGCCCACCGCCGGCCGCAGGTCCCCCGACCCGCGCCCCCCGCCGGCGGCACCGACCTGCTGGAGCTGATCACCACCCACGTCGCCGGGGTGCTGGGACACACCACCCCCGAGCGGCTCGACCCCCGGCGGGCGTTCAAGGACCTGGGCTTCGACTCACTGACCGCGGTGGAACTGCGCAACCGCCTGACCGCCGCGCTCGGGACGCAGCTGCCCGCCACCCTCGTCTTCGACCACCCCACCCCGGCACGGCTGGCCGCCCACCTGTCCGGCGAGTCCGGCGAGCGGGACACGCCGCGGGCCCCGGCCCCGGCCGCGACGGACGAGCCGATCGCGGTCATCGGCATGGGCTGCCGCTACCCCGGAGGCGTCGGCACCCCCGAGGACCTGTGGCGGCTGGTCGCGGACGGCGTGGACGCGGTCGGCGACTTCCCGGCCGACCGGGGATGGGACATCGACCGCCTGTACGACCCGACGGGAAGCCGGCCCCGCACGTCGAGCACGTCCCAGGGCGGCTTCCTCGACGCCGCCGGCGACTTCGACGCGGCGTTCTTCGGGATCTCGCCCCGCGAGGCGCTCGCGATGGACCCCCAGCAGCGCATCCTGCTGGAGACCGCGTGGGAGACCATCGAGTACGCCGGTATCGACCCGACCGCGCTGGAGGGCACACCCACCGGCGTGTTCACCGGCCTGTGGTCCACCGGCTACGCCGCCGGGCCGGTCCCCGACGACCTGGAGGGCTACCAGGTCACCGGCACCGCGTCGAGCGTGGGGTCCGGCCGGCTGGCGTACCAGCTGGGCCTGCTCGGCCCGGCACTGTCCCTGGACACCGGCTGCTCGTCGTCCCTGGTGGCCCTGCACCTGGCCGCCCAGGCGCTGCGCTCGGGAGAATGCTCCTTGGCCCTGGCCGGCGGCGTCACCGTCAACGCGGCACCCACGCTGTTCACCGGAATGTCCCGGCAGGGGGCGAGCGCGCCCGACGGCCGCAGCAAGTCCTTCGCCGCCGCGGCCGACGGGGCGGGCTGGGCCGAGGGCGCCGGCCTGCTGCTGCTGGAACGCCTGTCCGACGCCCGCCGCAACGGCCACGAGGTGCTGGCGGTCGTCCGCGGCTCTGCCACCAACCAGGACGGCGCCTCCAACGGCCTGACCGCGCCGAACGGTCCGTCGCAGGAGCGGGTGATCCGTCAGGCCCTCGCCAATGCCGGGTTGGAGCCGTCCGAGGTGGACGCGGTGGAAGCCCACGGCACCGGCACCACTCTCGGCGATCCCATCGAGGCCCAGGCACTGCTGGCGACCTACGGCCGGGACCGGGTGGAGCCGTTGTGGCTGGGGTCGGTGAAGTCGAACATCGGCCACACCCAGGCGGCGGCCGGCGCGGCCGGCCTGATCAAGATGGTCATGGCGATGCGGCACGGCGAACTGCCGCGAACCCTCCACGTGGACGCGCCCACCCCGCACGTCGACTGGGCCTCCGGCGCGGTCCGCCTGCTCACCGAACCGGTCGCCTGGCCCGGGACCGGGCGGCCACGGCGGGCCGCCGTCTCCGCCTTCGGCATCAGCGGCACCAACGCCCACGTCATTATCGAGCAGAGCATCCTCGAACAGCCCGCCGAGGCCGACTCCGCCGCACCCTCCCCCCGGGGCCGCGCGGACGACCAGGTCCTCTGGCCGCTGTCGGCCAGGACCGAGGCGGCGTTGCGGGAGCAGGCGCGCCGGCTGGGCGCCTTCACCGCCGTACGTCCCGAGGTGAGCGCGGCGGCGGTCGGGGGCGCTCTGGCCGCCCGCACCGTGTTCGAGCACCGGGCCGTGGTGGTGGGCAGCGCCGCGGCCCTGGACGCCCTGGCCGAGGGTGGCACGGCGCCGGGTCTGGTGACCGGGACCGCTCGCCCGGTGGGGCGGTCGGTGTTCGTGTTCCCGGGGCAGGGTGCGCAGTGGGTGGGGATGGGCGGGGAGTTGTACGGCTCGGAGCCGGTGTTCCGGGGGGCGATCGACGCGTGTGAGGCGGCGTTGGCGCCGTACACGGATTGGTCGTTGGTGGAGGTGCTGACCGGCGGTGGGTCGTTGGAGCGGGTGGATGTGGTGCAGCCGGCCCTGTTCGCGGTGATGGTGGCGCTGGCGGAGTTGTGGCGTGCGCATCGTGTGGAGCCTGATGCCGTCGTCGGGCATTCGCAGGGGGAGATCGCGGCGGCGTATGTGGCGGGGGCGTTGTCGTTGGAGGACGCGGCCAAGGTGGTGGCGTTACGGAGCAAGGCCCTGGTCGCCCTGGCCGGAGACGGCGGCATGGTCTCGGTCGCGCTGTCCGCGGACGTCGCCGCCGGCTACCTGAGCCCCTGGGGCGACCGGATCACCGTCGCGGTGGTCAACTCCGCCTCGACCGTCGTCGTGTCCGGCGAACCCGGGGCCCTGGACGAACTGCGGGCAGCCTGCGCCAGGGACGGCATCCGCGCCCGCGCCATCCCCGTCGACTACGCGGCGCACTCGGCGCAGGTCGAGGCGATCCGCGAGCACCTGCTCACCGACCTGGCCGACATCACGCCCCACTCGGCGGCGATTCCGTTCTACTCCACGGTCACCGGCGAGCCGGTCGGCACCTCCGCCCTCGACGCCGACTACTGGTACCGCAACCTCCGCGAACCCGTACGGTTCGACCTGGCCACCGCCCGGCTCACCGCCGACGGCCACGAGGTGTTCGTGGAAGTCAGCCCGCACCCGGTGCTGGTGCAGGACCTGGACGGCGTGGCGACCGGCACCCTGCGCCGCGACCACGGCGCCATCGGGGAATTCCACACCGCCCTGGCCCGCCTCCACGTCCAGGGCGTCGCCGTGACCTGGCCGCACGACCGCCCGCACGGCGTCAGGCTGCCGCACTACGCCTTCCAGCGCAGCACCTACTGGCTCACCCCCGCGGCCGGCGACCACGCCACTGGGCACCCGCTGGCGGGCACCACGGTCGAACTGCCCGACGGGAGCACCGTGCACAGTGGGCGCGTCTCCACCCGCACCCACCCCTGGCTGGCCGACCACGCCGTCGACGGTACGGTCCTGCTGCCGGGCACCGCCTTCCTCGAACTCGCCACCCTGGCCGGCGGGACCCTCGACGACCTCGTCCTGCACCTGCCCCTCGCGCTCTCGGACACACCCACGGACATCCAGGTCTCGGTCGGCGCCCCGGACGACGCCGGCCGCAGCCCGGTCACCGTGCACTCCAAGGGCGGCGACGGCTGGGTCCGCCACGCGTCCGGAACCCTCGGCGGCCAGGTGACGGCCGGTCGCCTCGACCGGCCCGCGAGGAACGCCGAACCCGTGGACCCCGAAGGGTTCTACGCCTTCCTCGCCGGACTCGGATACCAGTACGGACCCGCGTTCCGGGGCGTGCGGAAGTTGTGGCGGGGCGAGGACGAACTGTACGCCGAGGTGTCCGTCCCCGACGGCGCCCGCTTCGGCATCCACCCAGCGCTCCTGGACGCCGCACTCCAGCCGCTGATCCTGCTCAGCCCCGACACCCGGGTCCGGCTGCCGTTCTCCTTCTCCGGCGTCGCCGTGCACACCACCGGTGTGTCGTCCGCCCGGGTCCACCTGGTCCGCACGGGCACCGGCACCTACCGCGCGACACTGACCGACCTGTCCGGCAACCCGGTCGCGGACATCACCGCGCTGACCGTCCGTCCGTCCGCCGAGGCCCGGGCCGCGGTGCTGCACACCCAGTGGGTGCCCCTCATCGCGAGCGCACCGACCGAGGTGGTGCCGAGCCCGGTACTCACCGCGGAAGCCGACGCGGACTCCGTGCACGCCCTCGTCCAGCGGGCCCGCGCGCTCGTCCAGGACTTCCTGGCCGAGCAGCCGGAGCGGGCGGCCGCACGCCTGGCCGTCCTGACCCGCGGCGTGGCCGGCGCGGCCGTACGCGGCCTGGTCCGCAGCGCCGCCGCCGAGCACCCCGGCCGGTTCGTCCTGGTCGACATGGGCGACGCGTCCGAGGAGGACGCGGTCCGGGCCGCCAGGACAGCCGGCGACGAACCCGAACTGGCCCTGCACCAGGAAGGCGTCCTCGTGCCGCGGCAGGCCAGGTACGCGCCGGAACCGACCGCCCCCGACGGCGCGTACCGGCTGAGCGAGTCCGGCACCGGGCAACTGGACGACCTGGCCCTGCTGCCCTGGCAAGAGGCCGCGCTGGAACCCGGACAGGTACGGGTCGCCGTACGCGCGGCCGGCCTGAACTTCCGCGACGTGCTCATCACCCTCGGCATGTACCCGGACCGGCCCCCGTTGGGCGGCGAAGGGGCCGGCACCGTCCTCGAGGTCGGCCCCGGCGTCACGGCCTGGCGGCCCGGCGACCGCGTCACGGGAATGATGCCCGGCGCCTTCGGGCCGCGCGCGGTCGCCGACCACCGGCTCCTGACGGCGATCCCCGAGGGCTGGAGCTTCACCGAGGCGGCGTCGGTGCCTGTCGCCTTCACCACCGCCTGGTACGGGCTGTTCGACCTCGGCGAACTGCGCCCCGGAGACCGGGTCCTGGTCCACTCCGGCGCGGGCGGTGTGGGCATGGCCGCCATCCAGTTGGCCCTGAACGGCGGCGCGGAGGTCTTCGCCACCGCGAGCCCCGCCAAGTGGGACACCCTGCGGCGCCTCGGACTGGCGGACGACCACATCGGTTCGTCCCGCGACACCCGGTTCGCCGACCGGTTCCCGGCCATGGACGTCGTCCTCAACTCGCTCGCGGGAGAACTCACCGACGCCTCCCTGCGGCTGCTCGCCGACGGCGGCCGGTTCGTCGAGCTGGGCAAGACGGACGTCCGCTCACCCGAGGGCCTGATCTACCGGGCCTTCGACCTCAACGACGTCGACCCCGCGCGGCAGGGCGACATCCTCTCCAGGGCCGTGGCGATGGTCGCCGACGGGACGCTGGAGCCGCTGCCGGTCACCGCCGCGGACCTCCGCCAGGCCGTCGCCTCCTTCCGGCTGATGAGCCAGGCCCGCCACGTCGGCAAGATCGTCCTGACCGTCCCCCAGCCGATCGACCCCGACGGCACCGTGCTGATCACCGGCGGCACCGGCACCCTCGGCCAGGCCGTCGCCCGGCACCTGGTGTCCCGCTACGGGGTACGGCACCTGCTGCTCGTCAGCCGCGGCGGCGGCGCGGTGCCGCACCTGGAGCCGCAAGGGGACGTCGACGTGCGGGTCGTGGCCTGTGACGTCGCGGACCGGGAGGCGCTGGCGGCCGTACTGGACTCGATCCCGGCCGAGCATCCGCTCACCGCCGTCGTCCACGCGGCCGGCGTGCTCGACGACACCGTCATGGAACGGCTGACCGCGGAGCAGCTCGACCGGGTGCTGCGTCCCAAGGTCGACGGCGCCTGGAACCTGCACGAGCTGATCCGCGAGGACCACCTCGCCGCCTTCGTGCTGTTCTCCGCGGCCGCGGGTGTACTCGGCAACGCCGGCCAGGCCGGCTACGCGGCCGCGAACTCCTACCTCGACGCGTTCGCCGCACACCGGCAGACCCTCGGACTGCCCGCCGTGTCGATGGCCTGGGGCTACTGGGAGCAGGAGAGCGGCATGACCGCCCACCTCACCGCGGCCGACCGCCAACGCCTCGCCCGCAAGGGCATCCGCCCCATCGGCCTCGAACGCGCCCTGGCCATGTTCGACACCGCGCTGGCTGCCGGACGTCCCGCGCTGACCACGGCCGACCTCTCGATGCCGCAGACCCTGCCGACGCCGAAGGCCCCCGCGTCGGACCTGCTGTCCCTGGTCGCCGCCCACACCGCCACCGTCCTCGGCCACTCCGACGCCGCCGCGATCACCCCCGGACTCGCCTTCCGCGACCTCGGCTTCGATTCCCTGACCTCCGTCGAACTGCGCAACCGCCTCGCCGGCGCCACCGGCCTGCGGCTGCCCGCGACCCTCGTCTTCGACCACCCCACCCCGGCCGACCTCGCCGACCATCTCACGGCCGAACTCTCCGGTGCGGCAAAGGGTGTGGCGTCGGCGGCACCGGTGGTGCCCGCGGTGTCGGTGTCGGACGATCCGGTGGTGATCGTGGGCATGGGGTGCCGGTTGCCGGGTGGGGTGGGGTCGCCGGAGGAGCTGTGGGGTCTGGTGTCGGGCGGGGTGGATGCGATCGGGGCGTTCCCATTGGATCGTGGGTGGGATGTCGAGGGGTTGTTCCATCCGGACGCGGATCATCCCGGGACGTCGTACACGCGGTCGGGTGGGTTCCTGGCGGATGCGGCGGGGTTCGACGCGGATTTCTTCGGGATCTCCCCGCGTGAGGCGTTGGCGATGGATCCGCAGCAGCGGGTGCTGCTGGAGACCGCGTGGGAGACGTTCGAGGACGCGGGGATCGATCCGACGTCGTTGCGGGGCAGCCGGACGGGTGTGTTCACCGGCATCTGGTCCTCCGGCTACGTCGGCAGCCCCGACCAGGCACCGCCCGACACCGAGGGCTACCTCGCCACCGGCATCTCGCCGAGCATCACCTCCGGCCGGGTCTCCTACCTGCTGGGCCTCCAGGGCCAGGCCGTGTCCGTCGACTCCGCCTGCTCCTCGTCACTGATGGCGATCCACCTCGCCGCGCAGGCACTGCGCTCGGGGGAGTGCACACTCGCCCTGGCCGGCGGGGTGACCGTGAGCGTGACCCCCCTGCAGTTCACGGAGTTCTCCCGCCAGCGTGCCCTGGCCCCTGACGGCCGGTGCAAGCCCTTCTCGTCGACGGCTGATGGTACGGCCTGGGGTGAGGGTGCGGGGTTGGTGCTGCTGGAGCGGTTGTCGGACGCCCGTCGCAACGGTCACCGGGTGCTGGCGGTGGTGCGGGGTTCGGCGGTCAATCAGGACGGGGCGTCCAATGGGCTGACCGCGCCGAACGGTCCGTCGCAGGAGCGGGTGATCCGTCAGGCCCTCGCCAATGCCGGGTTGGAGGCGTCCGAGGTGGACGCGGTGGAGGCGCACGGTACGGGGACGACGCTCGGCGATCCCATCGAGGCGCAGGCGCTGTTGGCGGCGTACGGCCGGGACCGGGCGGAGCCGTTGTGGCTGGGGTCGGTGAAGTCGAACATCGGGCACACCCAGGCGGCGGCGGGTGTGGCTGGTGTGATCAAGATGGTGATGGCGATGCGGCACGCCGAACTGCCGCCGACGCTGCACGTCCAGGAGCCCACGCCGCATGTCGAGTGGGACACCGGTGACATCCGGCTGCTGACCGAGGCCCGGCCGTGGCCGGAGACGGGGCGTCCCCGCCGCGCGGGCATCTCGGCCTTCGGGGCCAGCGGCACCAACGCCCACGTCGTCATCGAACAGTTCCCGGAAGAAACCCCCGAACAACCCGCCACGGACGACTCCGCGGAGCCCACCGTGTGGCTGCTGTCCGGCAAGACGGACGACGCCCTCCGCGCCCAGGCCCGACGGCTCGCGGACCACCTCACCGACCACCCCGGACTCCGGTCGGCCGCCGTCGGCCGGGCCCTCGCCACCACCCGCACCATGCTTGCCCACCGGGCGGCCCTGGTGGGCAGCACCCGGACCGACCTCATGGCGGAACTGGCCGCCCTCGCCGACGGAGACCCCCGCGTCATCACGGGGGTGGCCGGTTCGCCGGGTCGGTCGGTGTTCGTGTTTCCGGGGCAGGGTGCGCAGTGGGTGGGCATGGGTGGGGAGTTGTACGGCTCGGAGCCGGTGTTCCGGGGGGCGATCGACGCGTGTGAGGCGGCGTTGGCGCCGTACACGGACTGGTCGTTGGTGGAGGTGCTGACCGGCGGTGGGTCGTTGGAGCGGGTGGATGTGGTGCAGCCGGCTCTGTTCGCGGTGATGGTGGCGCTGGCGGAGTTGTGGCGTGCGCATGGTGTGGAGCCTGATGCTGTGGTCGGGCATTCGCAGGGGGAGATCGCGGCGGCGTATGTGGCGGGGGCGTTGTCGTTGGAGGACGCGGCCAAGGTGGTCGCCCTGCGCAGCAAGGCCCTGGTCGCCCTGGCGGGCCAGGGCGGGATGGTGTCGGTCGGCCTCGGGCATGAGCAGGCCGCCGGGTTCGTGGCCCGCTGGGACGGCCGGCTGACGGTGGCGGTGGTCAACTCGGCGGACAGCGTGGTGGTATCGGGTGATCGGGACGGGTTGGACGAACTGCTGACGGCCTGTGAGGCCGACGGCGTCCGCGCCCGCCGCCTGCCCGTCGACTACGCCGCCCACTCCGTCCAGGTCGAGGCGATCCGCGAGCACCTGCTCACCGACCTCGCCGGCATCACACCGCACCCGGCGGCGATCCCGTTCTACTCCACGGTCACCGGCGAGCCGGTCGACACCTCCGCCCTCGACGCCGCCTACTGGTACCGCAACCTCCGCGAACCCGTACGCTTCGACCTCGCCGTCGAGGCCCTGACGCAGGACCGGCACGGCGTGTTCGTGGAGGTCAGCCCGCACCCCGTACTGGTGCCGGTGATGGACGGCGTTGTGACCGGCACGCTGCGCCGCGGCAGCGGCAGGCAGGAATTCCACCTCGCCCTGGCGCGCCTGCACACGCAAGGCGTGGCCGTCGACTGGACGCCAGTCCTCCCCGGCGAGCCCCACCATGTCCCGCTGCCGACGTACGCCTTCCAGCACCGGCCGTACTGGTTGAACCCCGCCGCCCCGAAGGGCGACGTGTCGGCGGCGGGACTGGACTCGGCCGGGCACCCGCTGCTCGGGGCCGTCGTCGAACTGGCCGGGGACCAGAGCGTCCTGCTCACGGGGCGGCTCTCGACGGCTACCCGCCCATGGCTGGCCGACCACGTCGTCCTGGGCTCCGTGCTGCTGCCCGGCACCGTGTTCGTCGAACTCGCCCTGCACGCCGGACGGCAGACCGGCTGCGACGTCCTGGACGAACTGGTGCTGGAAGCCCCCATGATCCTGCCGGACGACGGTTCCGTGCCGGTCCAGGTCGTCGTCGGCGCACCGGACGGGACGGGCCGACGCCCCGTCACCGTGCACTCCCGGACGGGCGGCACCTGGCTGCGGCACGCCACCGGCATGCTGGCGACCGGCGGCCGCCCCCACCCGTACGACACCGGCGAGCCCTGGCAGCCGGCCGGTGAGCCCGTCGACCTGACCGACTTCTACGACACCCTCGCCGCCCAGGGCTACGAGTACGGGCCGGTGTTCGCGGGCGTACGCGAGATCCGGCGGCAGGGCGACGAGCTCTATGCCGAGGTGGCGCTGCCCGCCGACACCCGCGACCGATTCGGTCTCCACCCCGCGCTGCTCGACGCCGCGCTCCAGCCGCTGACCCTGCTGGCGGCCGGCCGCCTGCCGTTCTCCTTCGCCGGGGTGTCGATGCGGAAAGCCGGCTCCACGGCCCGGGTCCGCCTCACACCCACCGGCCCCGACACCTTCCGGGTCGCGCTCGCCGACGAATCCGGGCCGCTGGCGGTGATCGACGCGCTGACCGTGCGCCACCGGCCGCCGGGCATGCCGGTCGCCGGGACCGACCAGCTCTTCCGCCTCGACTGGGTGCCCGTCGAGAGCACCGGCGAACCCCCGGCCGTCCACCACGTCACGCCCCCGGCGGGAGACCCCGTGGCGGCCGCGCACACCGTCGCCGCCGAGACGCTGGGCGTGCTCCAGGACTTCCTGCGCGACGGGGACGGCCGGCTGGCCGTCGTGACCCGCGGGGCGGTCGGGCCGGACCCCGTCGACCTGCCGTCCAGCGTCGTCTGGGGCCTGGTCCGCGCGGCCCAGGCGGAACACCCCGACCGGTTCGTGCTCGTCGACACCGACGACCGCGTCCTCGTCGCGGGGGACGAACCGCAGCTCGTCGTCCGCGACGGCGCCGCCCACGCCGCCCGCCTGGTACGGGCCGAAGCGGCCCCGGCACCCGGCCCGCTCGACCCGAACGGCACCGTGCTGATCACCGGAGGCACCGGAACACTGGGCCGCCTCGTCGCCCGGCACCTGCGCGACCGGCACGGCATCCGGCACCTGCTCCTGCTCAGCAGGACCGCGGCGGAGGTGGACTTCGACGCCGAGGTGGTGGCCTGCGACGTGGCCGACCGGGACGCGCTGGCGGCCGTACTGGACTCGATCCCGGCCGCGCACCCGCTGACCGCGGTCGTGCACGCGGCCGGTGTGCTCGACGACGGCGTCGTCGAATCCCTCACGCCCGGCCGGATCGACCAGGTGCTGCGGCCCAAGGCCGACGCCGCCTGGCACCTGCACGAGCTGACGAAAGACCTCGGCCTGAGCGCGTTCGTGCTCTTCTCGTCGGCCGCCGGTGTGCTGGGCGGTCCGGGCCAGGCGAACTATGCCGCCGCGAACGCCTTCCTGGACGCCCTCGCCGTGCACCGGCGTGCCCTGGGCCTGCCAGGCGTGTCGCTGGCCTGGGGACAATGGGCCGAGGCCAGCGGGCTGACCGAACACCTCACCGACACCGACCGCAAGCGCCTCGCCCGCGCCGGCGTGCTGCCGATGCCCACGAACCAGGCGCTGGCACTGTTCGACCTGGCCCTGGGCGCCGCCGATCCCGCGCTGGTCCCCGCACACCTCGACCTGTCGGCGGCGTCCACCCGCCCCCTGCTCGGCCGCCTCACCCGTACCAGGCCCGCCCGGCGCACGGACCGGCCGGGCCTGGGCAGGGAACTGGCGGCCCTGCCCGAGACCGAGCAGCACAGCCGCGTCCTGGAACTGGTCACCGGCCAGACGGCCGCGGTCCTCGGCCACACCGACACCGCGGCCGTCAGCGCCGAGCGGGCCTTCAAGGACCTGGGCTTCGATTCGCTCACCGCAGTGGAACTGCGCAACCGCCTGTCCGCGGTCGCCGGGGTACGGCTGCCCGCGACGATGGTCTTCGACCACCCGACCCCCGACGCGCTGGCCGGCCACCTGCGGGACCTCCTGGTCGGCGCCCGGCGCCAGGCCCCTGCCTCACCCGTGCCGGTCGGGGTTCCGGTGTCGGGTGATCCGGTGGTCGTGGTGGGGTTGGGGGCCCGGTATCCGGGTGGGGTGGGGTCGGCTCAGGAGTTGTGGGGTCTGGTGGCGGGTGGGGTCGATGCGGTGGGGGAGTTCCCGTCGGATCGTGGGTGGGACGTGGGTCGTCTTTACGATCCGGTCGGTGGTCCCGGGAGGTCGTACACGCGGTCGGGTGGTTTTCTCGGGGACGCGGGTGGCTTCGATGCCGGGTTCTTCGGGATTTCGCCGCGTGAGGCGTTGGCGATGGATCCGCAGCAGCGGGTGCTGCTGGAGACGGTGTGGGAGACGTTCGAGGACGCGGGGATCGATCCGACGTCGTTGCGGGGCAGCCGGACGGGCGTCTTCACCGGCATCTGGTCCTCGGGCTATGGCGCCGGGGCACAGCCGCCCGACCTGGAAGGCTACCTCTCGACGGGCACGGCGACGAGTGTGACCTCCGGGCGGGTGTCGTACCTGCTGGGGCTGGAGGGTCCGGCGGTGTCGGTGGACACGGCGTGCTCGTCGTCGCTGGTGGCGATCCACCTGGCGGCGCAGGCGCTGCGGGCGGGGGAGTGTTCGCTGGCGTTGGCCGGTGGTGTGACGGTGATGGCGACGCCGGCGGGGTTCGTCGAGTTCTCGCGGCAGCGGGGGCTTGCGGCCGATGGCCGGGTGAAGGCGTTCGCCGAGGCGGCCGACGGTACGGCCTGGGGTGAGGGTGCGGGGTTGGTGCTGCTGGAGCGGTTGTCGGACGCCCGTCGCAACGGTCACCGGGTGCTGGCCGTGGTGCGGGGTTCGGCGGTCAATCAGGACGGGGCGTCCAATGGGCTGACCGCGCCGAACGGTCCGTCGCAGGAGCGGGTGATCCGTCAGGCGCTGGCGAATGCGGGACTGTCGACGGCGGACGTGGACGTGGTGGAGGCCCACGGCACCGGCACGACGCTCGGCGATCCCATCGAGGCGCAGGCGCTGTTGGCGACCTACGGTCAGGGGCGCAACGAGCCGCTGTGGCTGGGGTCGGTGAAGTCGAACATCGGCCACACCCAGGCCGCCGCCGGTGTGGCGGGCGTGATCAAGATGGTGATGGCGATGCGCCACGGTGAACTGCCGCCGACGCTGCACGTCGACGCGCCGAGCTCCCACGTCGACTGGGAGTCCGGAGACATCCGGCTGCTGACCGAGGCCCGGCCGTGGCCGGAGACGGGGCGTCCCCGCCGTGCCGGTGTGTCGGCGTTCGGTATCAGCGGCACCAACGCGCACGTGATCCTGGAGGCACCGGCGCCGGACCCGGCCGAGGAGGCCTCGTCCGAGTCTCCTGCCGTTTCCGCGCCCGCAGCCGTCGTGCCGGTGCCGTGGCTGCTGTCGGCGAAGTCGGACGAGGCCCTGCGCGACCAGGCCCGCAGGCTGCGCGGGTTCCTCGCCGAGCACCCCGAGGTCACACCGGCAGAGGTGGCCGCGGACCTGGCCGCGCGGGCCAGGTTCCCGCACCGTGCCGTGCTGACGGACCCGTCCGGTCTGGACGCGCTGATCGCCGGAGAAGCCGGAATCGTCACGGGCACTGCCTCCCCGGGCAGGTCGGCGTTCGTGTTCTCCGGTCAGGGTGGTCAGTGGGTGGGGATGGGCCGGGGTCTGTACCGGGAGTTCCCGGTGTTCGCGCGGGCGTTGGACGAGGTGTGCGGGTTGCTGGGGTTGCCGGTGGGGGTGCTGTTCGAGGACGGGGAGGGGGTGCTGGGGCGGACGCTGTTCACCCAGGGCGGGGTGTTCGCGTTGGAGGTGGCGCTGTTCCGGCTGGTGGAGTGGCTGGGGGTTCGGCCGGACTTCGTGGTCGGGCACTCGGTCGGTGAGGTGGCGGCGGCCCATGTGGCGGGCGTTCTGGGCCTGGAGGACGCGTGTGCGCTGGTGGGCGCGCGGGGCCGGCTGATGCAGGGGTTGCCCGGTGGTGGGGCGATGGTCTCGCTCCAGGCGTCGCTGGAGGAGGTGGAGGCGTCGCTGGTGCCGGGCGTCGAGGTGGCGGCGGTCAACGCGGTGGACGCGGTGGTGGTGTCGGGGGACGAGGCCGCGGTGGAGGCGGTCGCCGAGGTGTGGCGGGGCCGTGGGCGCCGGGTGCGGCGGCTGGAGGTGAGTCACGCGTTCCATTCGGCGCGGATGGATCCGGTGCTGGAGGAGCTGGGCCGGGTGGCGGCGGGGTTGTCGTTCGGTGAGCCGGTGATCCCGGTGGTTTCGACGGTGGCGGGGCGTCCGGTGGACATGGGGGAGTCCGGGTACTGGGTGCGGCAGGCGCGGGAACCGGTCCGGTTCGCCGATGCCTTGGCGTGGCTGGCGGGCCGGGGTGTTACGGGGTTCGTGGAGGTGGGTCCGCATCCGCTGTTGGTGGGGACCGGGTTGATGCGGCGTGGTGGTGATTCTTCGGAGCGGTTGTTCGCGGGGCTGGGGAGGTTGTGGACGGACGGCGCGGTGCGCTGGACGCCCCCCGCGACGGCGACGGCGGGGACGTCGGGCGCGCGGGTGCCTTCGTACGCCTTCCAGCACCAGCACTACTGGCTCCAGCCCACCACCCCGGCACCGGCCGGTGACGGCCGGATCGACCACCCGCTGCTGCGGGACGCCATGGAACTCCCCGATGACAACGGCGTGGTGCTGACGGGACAGCTCGCCACCGCCGCGCAGCCGTGGCTCACCGAACACGTCATCACGGGCTCGCCCCTGCTGCCCGGCGCGGCGTTCGTGGACCTGGCGCTCCGGGCCGGCGAACACGTCGGCTGCCCGGCGGTCGAGGACCTGACGCTGGAGACACCGCTGGTGGTCGCGGACGGCGTGCAGGTGTCCGTGACCGTCGGCCCCGACCGGGCGGGCCGGCGCAGCCTCTCGATCCACTCGCGCGCGGACGGCGAGTGGGTACGGCACGCCACCGGGACCCTGGGCGCCGTATCCGTCGCACCAGGGGAGCCCTGGGCACGGCAGTGGCCGCCGCACGCCGAAGCCGTCGACCTCGACGCCTTCTACGACAACCTGGCCGACGCCGGATTCGCCTACGGCACGGCCTTCCAAGGCCTGCGAGCGGCCTGGCGCGACGGCGACACCCTCTACGCGGAGGTGGCCGTACCCCCGGGCGACACCCGGTTCGCCCTGCACCCCGCCCTGCTCGACGCCGCGATCCAGGTCGTGACCGTCGCCGACGACCGGGCGAAGATGCCGTTCTCCTTCGCCGGGATCTCCTGGTGGCGTGGCGCCGAGCACGCCAGGGTCCGGCTGACCGTGACCGGCCAGGACACCTGCGCGATCGGCCTCGCCGACCGGTCGGGCGAGCCGGTCGCCGAGATCGCCTCGTTGACCCTGCGCCGGCCGGCCGGGGCCACCACGCAGGACGTGCCGTACCAGGTGGCGTGGCCGGTCCTGGAA
>NZ_JBSHBN010000112.1:17170-31163 GCF_053612025.1 Kitasatospora sp. NPDC054768 | reverse complement strand
GTTCCGTCCCGGGCGCGGTGCCCGGGACGGAACCGGGTCAGAGCTGGGTCAGGCCCGTCAGCCCGGTCGTCCGCACCACGCCGGTGGCGGTCCCGGTGGTGGTCCCGGCCAGGGCGGCCGCCGTGTCGGTGAGGGAGAGCCGGCTGTCCTCGCCCCCGAGGCTGGCCTTGGCCCCGGGGACCACCTGCACCGCGCCGGAGACCAGGCGCGGGTCGATCTCGTCCACCTTCAGCCGGCCGTCGGCGAGCTGGCCGGCGCCGTCCTGGGCGAGCGAGAGCGGCTTGCCGAGGGTGAGCCCCGGGGTCCTGGCGTGCAGCGGCGCGGCCGGGGCGTCCAGCAGCACCTTGCCGAGGTCGGCGCCCTGGTCGACCAGCGGGATCGGCAGGTCGGCCTTGGCGCTCGGGCCGACCCTGCCGGTGGTCAGCTGGGGAAGGATCTGCTCCGGGAGCAGCGCGCCACCGCCGCTGGTGGTCCGGTCGGGCGCCGGCGGCATCAGGAGCGAGGTCGGGATGCCGGCCGTGAGCCGGCTGCCCAGCGGGGCGAGCGGGATGTCCGCCGGGACCTGCTGGGTGGCCAGCGCGTCCTCCAGCGCGCCGACCTGGTCGGGGCCGATCGGGGTGGCGGCGCCGGCCGCTCCTTGGGAGGCGAGCACACCGGCACCGACCGCCAGCAGCATCGCGCCGGCCCGCTGGGAGAACTTCATGCTTTTCACCGTTCTGCTGTCCGTACTGGGGATCACTGGGAAGGGCTGCGGGGCCGCAACCGGAAAGCGATCTGCTCAACGAGTGACCGGGAGTGCGGATTGCGGCCGTTAACCGGTTCGGAGTAATAATCCGATCGGATTCCCTCCGCCGTCGTGCCTCCGGGACTCTTTTCAAAAATCCCCGTAACCTTCCGTGCCGTCGTTCTTTGATCTGGACGTCAGTGACTGCAGACCGGGTCTGAGCGTTCTCAGCGTTGTACGCACGGAATCCAAAGAGCATTTCAGAGAGGGATCTCGCCATGATCCAGAAGTCCTTCGCCGCCGCCGGCCTGGCCGTCGCCGCGCTGGCCGGTGCCGCCGCGCCCGCCTCCGCCATCGGTGACGCGGACGGCGCCGCCGCCTCCATCGAGGGCAACGGCGGTACCAACTTCACGGGCACGGTCGGGAACAACAGCCCGAACTTCCACTTCCTGGACAACCCGAACATCTGCCTGCCGGAGATCCACAACATCGCGGTCGGCGTGCTCGGCGTGGCCGTCCCGGTCGAGGTCCCGATCGCCAACAACGGCGGCAGGCAGTACTGCACCGTCGGCCAGGGCACCCAGAGCCAGGGCGACGGCGGCGTGTCCCACCTGATCGGCTGATCGGTCGCCGCTCCGTTCTCCCTGCACCACCCTCACGATCCACCTACGAATCGCTCCCCGATTCACCCCGAGAGGAAAACCAGAAATGATCAAGAAGTCCCTCGCCGCCGCCGGCCTGGCCGCCGCCGCCTTCGCGATGTCCGCCGGCTCGGCCTCCGCCATCGTCGACTCGGACGGCGCCGCCACCTCCGTCCAGGGCAACGGCGGCACCAACCACACCGGCACCGCCGGCAACGGCAGCCCGAACAACCACGTTCTGGACAACCCGAACATCTGCCTGCCGGAGATCCACAACGTCGCCGTCGCCGTCATCGGCATCGCGGTCCCGGTCGAGGTTCCGGTCCTGAACAACCAGCCGAAGCAGATCTGCAACGTCGGCCAGAACACCCAGTCCACGGGCGACGCGGGTGTCTCGCACCTGATCGGCTGATCAAGGGGCACAGCACGGTCGGAGGGCCCGGGGAGGAACACCTCCCCGGGCCCTCCGGGCTGTGCGGGCGAAGTGTCCGGCCGGCCGCGCCGCAGCGCGGTCCGGACGGGTGAGCGGCGGGCCGGTCCGGCGCGTGGATCGCCGATCAGGACCGCCGGTTGTGATCACGTGTCAGAGCGCCCGCGGGGCGCTCCCAGAGAGAGGGCAGTTCCATGAAGAGCAAGCTGGCCAAGGCCGCCCTGACCGCCGCCGCACTGGCGCTCGCGGGTGCCGCCACCCCGGCCTTCGCCCACGTCGGCCTGGCCGGCGGCGGCGAGTTCGTCGCCTCCGCCGACCAGCCGTTCGTGGCCGGCGGGGGCTTCGGCGTCGCCCACGCCGGTGACGTCGTCGCCGGAGGCTTCGGCGGCGGTGCCGCCACCTCCACCGACGTGATCGGCGGCGGCGCGGGCTTCGCGCACGCCGGCGACGTGGGCATCTGAGTCCACGGCCTGACAGAAACCCGGAAGGCCGGGTCGCTCCCCCACGGGAGCGGCCCGGCCTTCCGCCGTACTGGGTCCGCTACTTGAGCATCGCGGCGGCTTCGAGGGCCCAGTAGGTGAGGATCTGCTCGGCGCCCGCGCGGCGGATCGAGGTGAGCGTCTCCATGATCATCCGCTCCCGGTCGATCCAGCCGTTCGCGGCGGCCGCCTCGACCATCGCGTACTCGCCGGACACCTGGTACGCGGAGACCGGCACCGGGGAGGCGTCGGCGACCTGGCGCAGGATGTCCAGGTAGGCCATGGCGGGCTTGACCATCACCATGTCCGCGCCCTCGGCGAGGTCCTGCGCCAGCTCGCGCAGCGACTCGCGGGCGTTGGCCGGGTCCTGCTGGTAGGTCTTGCGGTCGCCCTTGAGCGAGGAGCCGACGGCCTCGCGGAACGGGCCGTAGAAGGCCGAGGCGTACTTGGCGGTGTAGGCGAGGATGCCCACGTCCTGGTGCCCGGCCTCGTCCAGCGCCCGCCGGATCACGGCGATCTGGCCGTCCATCATGCCGGACGGGCCGACCAGGTGGACGCCGGCGTCGGCCTGCACCCGGGCCATCTCGGCGTAGCGCTCCAGGGTGGCGTCGTTGTCGACGCTGCCGTCCGCGGCCAGCACGCCGCAGTGGCCGTGGTCCGTGTACTCGTCCAGGCAGAGGTCCGACATGACCACCAGGGAGTCGCCGACCTCGGAGACCACGTCCCGGATCGCCTGCTGGAGGATGCCGTCCGGGTTGGTGCCCTCGCTGCCGATCGCGTCCTGCACCTGCGGGACGCCGAACAGCATGAGGCCGCCCAGGCCCGCCTCGGCCGCCTCCACCGCGGCCCTGCGCAGGGTGTCCCGGGTGTGCTGGACCACGCCCGGCATCGAACTCACCGGGACGGGCTCGCTGACGCCCTCGCGGACGAACAGCGGCAGGATCAGCTCCGCCGGGTGCAGCCGGGTCTCGGCCACCAGGCGGCGCATCGCCGGGCTCCGGCGCAGTCGGCGCGGGCGTACGTACGGGAATTCAGCGGACACGGCTTCTCTCTCCGAACGGTTGTGCAGTGCCGGGGGCGACGGTCGGCCGCCCCCGGCCATGAGGGGTGTCAGCGGGCCTTGCGGCGCGAGCCGGGACGGCGCTCGCTGGGCCGGTAGACCGGCTCACCGGCGGCCGTCGCGGTGTCGCGGCGCTTGGCCCCGAAGTCTGCCAGCGCCTGGGCCAGCGCCGCCGCCGACGGCGCCGGGGCCATCACGTCGACCCGCAGGCCGTGCTCCTCGGCGGTCTTGGCGGTGGCCGGGCCGATGCAGGCGATGACGGTCACGTTGTGCGGCTTGCCCGCGATGCCGACCAGGTTCCGGACGGTCGAGGACGAGGTGAACAGCACCGCGTCGAAACCGCCGCCCTTGATCGCCTCACGGGTCTCGGCCGGCGGCGGCGAGGCGCGCACCGTCCGGTACGCCGTCACGTCGTCGACCTCCCAGCCGAGCTCGACCAGGCCGGCCACCAGGGTCTCGGTGGCGATGTCGGCGCGCGGCAGCAGCACCCGGTCGATCGGGTCGAAGACCGGGTCGTACGGCGGCCAGTCCTCCAGCAGGCCGGCCGCGGACTGCTCGCCGGACGGCACCAGGTCCGGCTTCACGCCGAAGTCCACCAGGGCCTGCGCGGTGGTCTCGCCGACCGCCGCGACCTTGATCCCGGCGAACGCGCGGGCGTCCAGGCCGTACTCCTCGAACTTCTCCCGGACGGCGCGCACCGCGTTCACCGAGGTGAAGGCGATCCACTCGTAGCGACCGGTGACCAGGCCCTTGATGGCCCGCTCCATCTGCTGCGGGGTGCGCGGCGGCTCGACCGCGATGGTCGGCACCTCCTGCGGCACCGCGCCGTACGAGCGCAGCTGCTCGGACAGGCCGGTGGCCTGCTCCTTGGTGCGCGGCACGAGGACGTTCCAGCCGAACAGCGGCTTGGTCTCGAACCACGAGTGCGAGGCCCGGTGGGCGACCTGCTCGCCCACCACGGCTATCACCGAGGTGGCCGGGTCGACCGGGGCGGAGACCGGCGAGGGCAGCACCCGGGCGGCCTTCAGGTCGGCCGCGATGCCGGACAGGGTGGAGGTGAAGGTCCGCTGGCGGGTGGTGGTGCCGGAGAGCGTGGCGCTCAGCGCCGACTCCGGCTTGCGGCCGCACGCGACCAGGGCGGTGGCGGTGGCGGGCAGCTGGCCCAGGGTGGTGCGGACCACCAGCGTGGTCTCCGGCGCGCCCAGGTCCACCGGGCTGCCGGCCAGCAGCGCGGCGCCGTCCACGAAACGCACGTCGGTGCCGGACCCGGCGCGCAGCGGGACGCCCGCGTACGCCGGGACGCCGACCGACTGGGCGACGCCCGGGATCACCTCGAACGGGATCCCGTCGCCCGCGCAGCTGAGCATCTCCTCGGCGGCGCAGCCGTCCAGGCCGGGGTCGCCGTCGACGGTGCGGACCACGTGCTTGCCGGAGCGGACGGCCTCGGCGACCAGCTTGGCCAGGTCGAAGTCGGTGCCCTCGGCGGCGGGGGCGTGCACCTGCACGCCGGCCGGACAGTGGCTGCGCACGGCGGCGGCGGTCAGCGGGTCGGCGACCAGCACGTCGGCGGTGGACAGCACCTCGACCGCGCGCAGGGTCAGCAGGCCCGGGTCCCCGGGGCCCGCGCCCAGGAAGGTGCACCGTCCGGTGGCGGGCTGTCCCACCGGGAACAGGGCATCGGTGGCGGTGGTGGGGCTCATCGGGCTCGCTCCCCCATCAGGGCGGCCGCGCCCGCGGCGAGCAGCCGGTCAGCCAGCGCGCGGCCGAGGGCCACCGCCTGCTGCTCGGCGGTCTCGTCGAGGACGATCGGACCGTTGGCGGACATCTTCAGCAGGGCGGTTCCGTCGGGGTCGCCGACCACGCCGTCCAGCCGCAGTTCGTTCTCCCGGCCCCAGGTGGCCAGCGCGGCCACCGGCGCCGAGCAGCCGGCCTCCAGGGTGGCCAGCAGGGCGCGCTCGGCGGCCACGGCGACCCGGGTGGGGGCGTGGTCCAGCGCCGCGAGCGCGGCGGTCAGCCCGGTGTCGGCGGTGGTGCACTCGATCGCGAGCGCGCCCTGGCCGGGGGCGGGGACCATCACCTCGGTGTCGAGGTGCTGGGATATCTCGGCGCTGCGGCCGAGCCGGTTCAGGCCGGCCGTCGCCAGCACCACCGCGTCCAGCTCGCCGCTGGTCACGAAGCCGATCCGGGTGTCCACGTTGCCGCGGATCGCGACGGTCTCCAGCTGCGCGCCGCGGGCGTTGGCCCAGGCGTTCAGCTGCGCCATCCGGCGGGGCGAGCCGGTGCCGATCCGGGCCGGGCGGCCGGCGCCGGCCAGCTTCTCCACCAGCTCCTCCAGGGCCAGGCCCTCGGTCGCGACCAGGGCGTCCCGGACGTCCTCGCGCTCGGGGACGGCGGCCAGCACCAGCCCCCGGGGGGCGGCGGTGGGCAGGTCCTTGAGCGAGTGCACGGCGAAGTCGATCCGGCCCTCCAGCAGCGCGTCGCGCAGCGCGGAGACGAACACCCCGGTGCCGCCGATCTGCGCCAGCGACTCCCGGGAGGTGTCGCCGTAGGTGGTGATCTCGACCAGCTCGACGGCGCGCCCGGTGACCCTGGTCACCTCGCGGGCCACCATGCCCGACTGCGCCATGGCGAGGGCGCTGCGCCGGGTGCCGAGCCGCAGGGCCGCGGTGGCCGAGGGCTGCTCCGTGATCGGTTGACCATTCATGAGGTGATCGTCCCGGTGGTACTCGTGGGATGGCTGACGGTTCATCTGGTGCCCCCGGCCGAGGGCTGGGGCGCCCCGCCGACGGGCGTGCCCGACACGGCGTGCACGGCCGCCGGGTCGAGGTCGAACAGTTCGCGCAGCGCCTCCGCGTAGGAGGCGCCGCCCGGCTCGGCGGCCAGCTGCTTCACCCGGACGGTCGGGGCGTGCAGCAGCTTGTCGACGACGCGGCGGACGGTCTGGGTGATCTCGGCGCGCGAGCGCTCGTCCAGGTCGGGCAGCCGGGAGTCCAGCCGGCCGAGCTCGGCGGCGACCACGTCGGAGGCCATCGAGCGCAGCGCGACCACGGTCGGCGCGATCCTGGCGGCCCGCTGGGCGGCGCCGAAGGCGGTCACCTCGTCGGAGACGATCCGGGTGACCTGGTCGACGTCGCCGGCGCCGGGGCTGGCGGCGTGCGCGTGGGAGAGGCTCTCCAGGTCGACCAGCAGGGCGCCGGGCAGCTCGTGCACGGTGTGGTCGACGTCGCGCGGCATGGCCAGGTCGAGCAGGGCGAGCGGCTCGGGAGACGTACGGGAGGCGACGGCGGCGGCCACGTCCTCGGCCTTGATCACCACACCGGCCGCGCCGGTGCAGGAGATCACCAGGTCCACCTCGGCGAGCGCCTCCGGCACCTTGGCCAGGTCCAGGACCGAGGCCACGTCCGGGCCGAGGATCTCGACCAGCCGCTCGGCGCGGGCCGGGGTCCGGTTGGCGATCAGCAGGTCGGTCACGCCGGAACGGACCAGGGTGGCGGCGGCCAGCGAGCTCATCGAGCCGGCACCGACCACCAGCGCGCGCTTGCCGGCGATCTCGCCCGCGCCCGCCGCGACCTGCTCCAGGCCGAAGGTGACCAGCGACTGGCCGGCCTTGTCGATGCCGGTCTCGCTGTGCGCGCGCTTGCCGACCCGCAGGGCCTGCTGGAACAGCTCGTTCAGGCCGCGCCCGGCGGTGTGCTCCTCCTGGGCCTTGGCCAGCGCGTCGCGCAGCTGGCCGAGGATCTGGCCCTCGCCGACGACCATCGAGTCCAGGCCGCAGGCCACCGAGAAGAGGTGGTGGACGGCGCGGTCCTCGTAGTGGACGTACAGGTGGGAGGTCAGCTCCTCCAGGTCCACCCCGCTGTGGTGGGCCAGCAGCAGCGACAGCTCGGCGACACCGGCGTGGAACTTGTCCACGTCCGCGTACAGCTCGATCCGGTTGCAGGTGTTCAGCAGCGCGGCCTCGCCGACCGTCGCGGTGGCGGCCGCGTCGTGCAGCAGCCGGGTCGGTACGTCACCCGTCAGCGCGGCGCGCTCCAGTACCCCGACCGGGGCGGTGCGATGGCTCAGCCCTACGACGAGAAGGCTCATGCCCGCCCCCCACAGCTCTCGGTGTTCATGCGGGCATCACCGCGGAGAGATCCCCGTCGCCGCCCTTGGCGGACTTCCCCTTGGTCTGCTCGGCCTGGTCCTTGGCCGCCGACTCGACGGTGCTCCGGGGCTTGCCGCTGCCGCCGGCCGCGCGGCGCAGCTTGGCGGCGGCCGCCCGGACCGGACCGGGGGCGCGGTCCAGCACCGACTCGGCACGGTCGTCCGGCTCCTCGCCGGCCTTGCGCTGCTCGTGGAAGGCGAGGATCTGGAGCTCGATGGAGAGGTCCACCTTGCGCACGTCCACGCCGTCCGGGACGGTCAGCACGGTCGGGGCGAAGTTCAGGATGCTGGTGACGCCGGCCTCCACCAGCCGGTCGCACACCTGCTGGGCGGCGCCGGGCGGGGTGGTGATCACGCCGATGGAGACGTGCTGGCTCTCGACGATCGACTCCAGCTCGTCCATGTGCCGCACCGGCAGTCCGGCCGCGGTGGAACCGACCACGTTGGGGTCCGCGTCCAACAGGGCGGCCACCCGGAAGCCGCGGGAGGCGAACCCGCCGTAGTTGGCGAGCGCGTGGCCGAGGTTCCCGATGCCGACGATGACGACCGGCCAGTCCTGGGTCAGGCCGAGCTCGCGGGAGATCTGGTAGACGAGGTACTCGACGTCGTAGCCGACGCCGCGGGTGCCGTAGGAGCCGAGGTAGGAGAAGTCCTTGCGCAGCTTGGCCGAGTTCACGCCGGCCGCGGCGGCCAGCTCCTCGGAGGAGACGGTCGGCACCGAGCGCTCGGAGAGCGCGGTGAGGGCCCGCAGATAGAGGGGCAGGCGGGCGACTGTCGCCTCCGGGATGCCCCGGGCACGCGACGGTCGGCGCGCGGCGCCCTGGTCGGGCGTCTGCGAACTGCTCTGTGGTGATCGGCCGATTGCCACGGTGCTCCTGTGGGTGAAGCTGGGCTTTGGCAGCCAGGCTATGCGTTTGTGAACGTGTGCACAAAGATGGTGTCCGTTTTGTCCCTACACAGTGATGCGCATCACGCCATCGACCGCATAGCACCGGCCCGGGTCAGCACGACCTCCGGGGCTCGCGAACCGGGCAGCCAGGGGCCGTACGGGGCCTCCCTGCGCAGCAGCGGGACGCCGGCGCCGGACAGCCGGGAACGGGCCCGCCCCAGCCGGGGCCAGGGCACCTCGGCGGCCTCGCGCAGCGGGCCGGTCCAGTCGCCCGGCGGGCAGGACGGGGCACCCAGGCAGTGCCGCAGCAGCTCGGCGGTCACCCGGGCGTCGCCCAGCGCGGTGTGCGCCGGGTACCAGCCGAGGTCCGCCGCCTCCGCACAGGCCGCCAGGCCCTGGCCGCGGGCCTGCGGCAGGTGGGCGCGGGCCAGCCGCATCGTGCACAGCAGCGGCACGGGCGGCAGCGGCACCCCGATCCGGGCGAACTCGCGATCCAGGAAGGCGTGGTCGCAGCTGACGTGGTGACCCACCAGCACCCGGCCGGCCAGCAGCTCCAGCAGCCGCGGGGCGATCTCCCGGAAGCGCGGGGCGCCCTCCACGTCGCACTGGCGTATCCGGTGCACATGGGTCGGACCGACCGGGCCCAGCGGATCCAGCAGGGTGGCGAACTCGCCCTCGGGACGCAGCCGCTCGTCGAGCAGCACCACGGCCACCTCGACCACCCGGTGCCGCCACGGGCTGCGGCCGGTCGCCTCCACGTCCACCACGGCGAAGCCCCGGGGGACCGTCCGGGGCTCCGGGGCTCCGGACACCCCGAGGGCAGGACCGGGAAGCATGGCGCACTCCTCGTGTGCTCAGCCCCCCACGGGCGCAAACGCGTTCGATCGTAAGCCGACCAACCCGCCCCGCCCCACGCCGGAACGGAGTGTCTTTGGCAACGATTCGGCGAACCTCCCCCGCCGATCGGCGGGGGGTCGGTACACGGACGAACGCCGGGTCAGGCCCCGCTCAGCCGCCGAGGGCAGTGCGCAGACGGCGCTCGTCGACCCGCCAGAAGTCGTGCTGGCGACCGTCGATCAGGGTGACCGGAATCTGCTCCCAGTAGCGGCGGTACAGCTCCTCGTCCTGGGTGATGTCCCGCTCCTCGAAGGACGCCCCCAGCTCGCCCGTCACCCGGAGGATCACCTCGCGGGCCTCGTCGCACAGGTGGCAGCCCGGCTTGCCGACCAGGGTCACGGTCCGGTCCGCGGGCTCGGGGCTCTTACGTCGCAGCAGTGGGCTCACCACCCCATTCTCCGCCATGGCACCCGCCCGCCCGGGGGCGCCCGGCACCCGGTGGAGCTGTTCACCTCGCGGGCACGGCTCCGTCACGGTCGCCGCGCGCCCGGCTGGCTATCCTCGATGACATGGCCGTGCTCAGAAGGCTCACCCAGGCAAGGCGTTCCAGCAGCGAGCGGAGCGCCCTGGCCGGCGAAGCCGCGGCCGAGGCGGCCGAGGCCGCGCTGCGGGCCGAGCCCGGGCCGGACGGCACCGCGGGGCGGGACGCCGGCACCGAGCCGGACGGCACCACCGGAACGGACGGCAGCACCGAGCCGGACGCGCCGGCCGCGGCGAAGCCCGGCAAGGCCCCCAAGGTCCCCAAGGCCTCGACCGAGAACCACACCCCGGACCCGGACGACCCCCGCGCCGCCGCCTTCTTCGACTGCGACAACACCATCCTGCGCGGCGCCGCGATCTTCTACCTCGGCGTCGGCCTCTACCGCCGCGGCTTCCTCACCCGCCGCGACATCGCCCGCTTCGCCTGGCAGCAGGCCTGGTTCCGGCTGCACGGCACCGAGGACCCGGACCACATCTCCGACGCCAAGCAGTCCGCCCTCGGCATCGTGGCCGGCAAGCCCACCGCCGACCTGGAGGCGATCTGCGAGGAGATCTTCGAGGAGGTCGTGGCGGACAAGATCTGGCCCGGCACCCGCGCGCTGGTCCAGATGCACCTGGACGCCGGCCAGCGGGTCTGGCTGGTCACCGCCGCCCCGCTGGAGGTGGCCAGGATCATCGCCCGGCGGCTCGGCATGACCGGCGCGCTGGGCACCGTCGCCGAGGCCCGGGACGGCCTGTACACCGGCCGGCTGGTCGGCGACCTGCTGCATGGCCCGGCCAAGGCCGCCGCCGTCCGCGCGCTGGCCCGGCGCGAACGCCTCGACCTCGACCGCTGCGCCGCCTACAGCGACTCGGCCAACGACATCCCGATGCTCTCGCTGGTCGGCCACCCGTACGTGGTGAACCCGGACGGCGCGCTGCGGCGCCACGCCCGGACCCAGGGCTGGCGGGTGCGGGACTTCCGGACCGGGCGCAAGGCGGCCCGGGTGGGGCTGCCGGCCGCGGCCGCGCTCGGGGTGCTGGCCGGCGCGACGGCGGCCGGGGTGGCGCTGAACCGGCGCAGGCGCCGCTCCTGAACCTCCCGCGCCGGGGGCCGCGCGGGCTCCCGAAGGCCGCCGGGGGCGCGCCCGAGGGCCGCCCGAAGACGGTCGGGAGGTCGCCGGCGGGTCGTCGGAACGCCATCGGGACGCCGTCGGGACGCCGTCGGGACGCCGTCCGGACGGGCTCGCCCCGGCGGGTGAGCGGGCGTCAACAGGGCCTCTGACCTGGCCCCTCTTACGGGCGAACTCCCCTGCACCGCAGGGTGGTCCGAGTCACCTGCACGAACCTGTCGCCCGGTGACCGGTTCTGATCGTTCGCCAGGCCGGGAAAGTCAGGGGTTGCCGAGCCCCAAGGCTGGGAAACCGCCCCTCAGGCCGCCGAATTGGTCACCCTGAGCGCCTGTTCGATCACGTTGAGCCGGATGAACGATGACAGCTCCGGTCAGTGTCAGCCGAATATGCACAACAAATGGATCCCAAACGACCACTTCGACCACACGGTGTAGCTGTCATTGCACAAAGCGTTATTCTCTCCTGGATGCACGTCACCACGCGTCCCGCTCGAACGGACGCTTCGGGGAGTGCTCTCCGCGCAGGCGGAGGTGATCCGTCCACAGTTCTGCCTCTGGGAGTCCCGTGTACCCACCCGTCCGGAACGACGCGCCTGCACCCTCCCGCCCGTCGTCCGCGTCCCTGCGCCCCCGCACCGGCCTGCGCGGTCGGCCGACCGCCGAGCGGCAGATCTCCACCGGCCTGACCCTGTTGCGCACCCTGCTCCGCAGCCAGTTCGCCGTCCTGCCCCAACTCGCGCCGGCTGGAGGATCGTTCGTCCAGCCCCAGCCCCAGCCGCCCGGCCCGGCGCTGCGCACCACCGCCGCCGGCTCGGCCGGCACCGGCTCGCGCGGCCGCACCGGCAGCGCCGGCGCCGGCCGGGGCCGCGCCCGGACGGCACCCAACCCCGGCTACGAGACCGAGCACAACCCGATCATGGAGCTGGTCGAGCGGGCCCAGGCCGGCGAGAGCGAGGCCTTCGGGCGGCTCTACGACCACTACGCGGACACCGTCTACCGCTACATCTACTACCGGGTCGGCAGCCGGGCCACGGCCGAGGACCTCACCAGCGAGACCTTCCTGCGCGCCCTGCGCCGGATCGGCACCTTCACCTGGCAGGGCCGGGACTTCGGCGCCTGGCTGGTCACCATCGCCCGCAACCTGGTCGCCGACCACTTCAAGTCCAGCCGCTTCCGGCTGGAGGTCACCACCGGCGAGATGCTGGACTCCAACGAGTGCGAGCGCAGCCCGGAGGAGTCGGTGCTGGAGTCACTCTCCAACGCCGCCCTGCTGGACGCCGTGCGCCGGCTCAACCCGCAGCAGCAGGAGTGCGTCACCCTGCGCTTCCTGCAGGGGCTCTCGGTGGCCGAGACGGCCCGGATCATGGGCAAGAACGAGGGCGCCATCAAGACCCTCCAGTACCGCGCCGTCCGCACCCTGGCCCGGCTGCTCCCGCCCGACGCGCGATGAGCCGTGCCGAGGACGGCCCCGGTGCCATACGGCACGGCCGTCCGTCACCGTTCGCGCCCGGCCGACACGTCAGGGTGAACGGTCGGTCCGATGATCAGCCGTGCGTAACCGACCGCCCGCACCACTCGTTGGCCAACGTGCAAGCCCCCACCAGGCGTACGGTCAAGTCGAATTGCGGCCTATCACCCGATGGAGTGGCTTTGGCCAGCCAGGGCAACCGTCCGGCAGGCCAGGGTGTCGACAACGACGAAGGGAGGTGTGGCCCGTGACGGCAAACGTGCTGGAGCACCGGCGGGCGAAGGCCTTCGCCGAGGCGCTGGAGGCCCACCAGGCAGAGCAACGCGCTGCGGCCAACGCCGAATCGGACAACGCCGCCGCCACCGGCGCCGGTCCGGTCGCGATGGCCGAACTGGTCGGTCTGACCGACGCGCTGGGGGCGCTGCCCGGGCCGGTGCTGGACCGGGAGGTCCGCACGGTCCAACGCGCCCAGCTGATGGCCGCGTTCGAGCAGGCCTTCGCCGGCGGGACGGGCACCCCGGTGCCCCGGCAGCGCCGCCACCGGGCGATCCGGACGGCGCCGCGCGGCCGCTGGAGCCGCCGGTTCGCGATCGGCGGGCTGGTCGCCGGGCTCGCCGTCGGCAGCCTGACCGGCGCCGCCGCGGCCAGCGCCAACGCCCTCCCCGGGGACACGCTGTACGGCCTCAAGCGCGGGCTGGAGGGACTCCGGCTCGACTTCGCCGGTTCCGACTCCGAGCGCGGCGAACTGCTGCTCGACAACGCGGCCACCCGACTCGGCGAGGCCAAGACCCTGGTCGGCCGCACCGGCCCGGCCGGCGGCCTCAGCCCGGCCACCGTCGAACAGGTCCGCCGCGCCCTGGACGACATGCACACCGACGCCCTCAGGGGCCGCGAGCTGCTGCGCTCGGTCTACCGCAGCAACGGCTCGCTCGACCCGATGCGGGCGCTGGCCGGCTTCGCCCACGACGAGGACGGCCGGTGGAGCGAGCTGCAGGGCCGACTGCCCGTCCAGCTCACCCAGCAGGCCGACCTGGTGAACCGCCTCTTCGACGACATAAGCGAGGACGTCGCGCCCCTGCGCCTGGTCCTGCCCCCCGCTCAGAGCGGTGGCGCGGCCGGCTCCGGAGCGGGCGACGGCTCCTCCCACTCCACCGACGGCTCCCCGGCCGGCTCCCCCGCGGCCGGATCCGGCACCACGGCCGGCACCGACCGGGCCCCGGGCTCCGTCGGCAACCGCCCCGGCGCCCCCGAGCACGCCCCGGCCAACCCCGGCTCCGGCGCCTCCGGGACCGGGGGCAAGGGCGGTGTCCTGCCGGACACCCTGCCCAGCAGCGCCCCCGACGCCGTCAACGGCCTGGTCGGCGGCCTCACCAGCGGCCTCACCGGCACCAAGCCCTCGCCGAGCGCCGACGCGGCCCCGCAGCAGGCACCGCAGCAGGCCACGCCCGGCGCCCCGAACGCGGCCCAGCCGCAGGGCGTCGAGGTGCCCCCGCTGCTCCCGGACCTGTTGCCCGGGCTGCGCATCCTGGGCGGCTGACGGCAGGGCGGTGGGGGGCCCGGGGGGTGGGGTATACGCCCGGCCCCCCCCCGTCCCCGGGGCATGCCTGGGGCCCCCGCGCCGCCGGAGGGCCCCGGCCGCCACCGCCGAGCCCCCCGGGCCGAGCCCCA
>NZ_JBSHBN010000112.1:0-17160 GCF_053612025.1 Kitasatospora sp. NPDC054768 | reverse complement strand
CTCCGGGGCGGGGTCCGGGGGGGGGGGGGGGGGCCGGGGGGTGTGCTATACCCGCGGGCCCCCCGCCGTACCCGGGTCCTTCCGTGGCGCCCCGGCTCCTCGGAAGGACCCGGGCCTCCTCGGCCGAGCACCGCTGGCAGAGCACCACCGGCCGAACACCGCCGGCAGAGCACCGTCAGAAGAACACCGAACGCCGCTGCACCAGCAGCTGGTAGAGGGTGTGCTGGATGGTCTCGCGCACCTCGTCGGCCAGGTCGAAGACCAGCATCGGGTCGTCCGCCGCCTCCGCCGGGTAGCTGTCGGTGGCGATCGGCTCGCCGAAGCGGATCGTCCACTTGGTCGGCAGCGGCAGCACCCCGAGCGGGCCCAGCCACGGGAAGGTCGGGGTGACCGGCACGTACGGCAGGCCCAGCAGCCGGGCCAGGGTCTTCACGTTGCCGATCATCGGGTAGGTCTCCTCGGCCCCGACGATCGAGCAGGGCACGATCGGCACCCGCGCCCGCAGCGCCGAGGCGACGAAGCCGCCGCGGCCGAACCGCTGGAGCTTGTAGCGCTCGGAGAACGGCTTGCCGATCCCCTTGAAGCCCTCCGGCCAGACCCCGACGACCTCGCCGCGCTCCAGCAGGGCCTGGGCGTCCTCGTTGCAGGCCAGCGTGTGGCCGGCCTTGCGGGCCAGCTCGTTGACGCCGGGCAGCACGAAGACCAGGTCGGCGGCGAGCATCCGCAGGTGCCGCCGGGCGGGGTGGTGGTCGTGGATGACCACCTGGGTCATCAGGGCGTCCAGCGGGATCGTGCCGGAGTGGTTGGCGACGATCAGCGCGCCGCCCTCGGCCGGGATGTGCTCCACGCCCTGGACGTCGATCCGGAAGTACTTCTCGGCCAGCGGGCGCAGCAGCGAGAGCAGCACCTCCTCGGTGAGCTCCCGGTCGAAGCCGAACTCGTCCACCTCGTAGTCGCCGGTCACCCGGCGGCGCAGGAAAGCCAGCCGCTCGGCGGCACGGCCCTCCCAGCCCTTGCCGAACAGCCCGGTGGCGGCCGGGCCGAGCGGCCCGGACAGCACGCCGCCGACGGCCTCGGCGAGCCGGTCGGCCAGTTTCGGCCCCTCGGGCGAGGTCCAGCTGGGGGCGGACTCGATCGGGATGACCTTGGCCTCGCCCGGCGCGTTCTCGGCTGCGGCACTCATCGCGGGTTCAGCTCCTCGGTGGGCGGGGGCGGTTCGGTACGGCGTCCGGTCCGGCGGCCGGCCCCGCGGGGGCGGCCCCTTCCGGGCCGAGCAGGGCCGTCAGCCGGTCGGTGACGGCGGCCAGCCGCTCGGGCGGCAGCAGACCCGGCCCCTGCGCGGCGGCGAAGTCGGCGAAGGCCTCCGGGGTGCCGAACGCCGGGCGGTAGCCAAAGGTGTCGCGCAGCCGCGCGGTGTCCACCACCCGGCCGTGGGTGAGCAGCCGCAGCTGCTCGGGCGAGACGTCGACCAGCCGGGTCTGCCGGGCCAGCACGGCCATCCAGCTGACCGCGGGCAGCAGCAGCGGCAGGGTGGGCCGGCCGAGCCGGCGGGCGCACTGGGAGAGCAGCAGGACGCCCTCCCCCGCCACGTTGAAGGTCCCGGTGTTGACGGTGCCCGGCGCGGGCTCGTCGGCGGCCCGGCAGAGCACCGCGACGGCGTCGTCCTCGTGCACGAACTGCAGCCGCGGGTCGTAGCCGAGCACGGTCGGCAGCACGGGCAGCGCGAAGTACTCGCTGAGCGGGGTGTCCGCGTCCGGGCCGACGATGTTGGCGAAGCGCAGCACCGTCACCGCGACGTCCGGGCGGCGCCGGGCGAAGCCGCGCACATAGCCCTCGACCTCCGCCGCGTCCTTGGCGAAGCCGCCGCCGGGCGGGTCCTTGGGCTGCATCCGCTCGCTGAACACCGCCGGGTCGCGGGGCGCGGATCCGTAGACGCCGGTGGTGGACTTCACCACCAGCCGGCGCACCCCGGGGGCCTTCTGGCAGGCGCCGAGCAGCTGCATGGTGCCGATCACGTTGGACTCCTTCACCGCGGAGCGGTTGGTGGAGCCCAGGCCGGTGGCGCTGACGCTGAGGTGCACCACGGTGTCCACCCGGTGCTCGGCGAGCACCCGGGAGACCGCCGGGCGGCGCAGGTCGAGCTGGTGGAAGCGGTACGGGGCGGCCGGACCGGCCGGCTCCTCGGGCGGCAGTCGGGGCGGCTGCACGTCCACGCCGACCACCAGGTCCACGCCCGGCCGACGGCGGACCTCGGCGACGAAGCGGGCACCGAGATGGCGCGCCACGCCGGTGACGAGCACGACCACGCCCACGGTGCTGCCCCCGTTCCCCGGCCCGAGCGGCCTGCGTGCACCGTACCGCGCCGCCCTGCCGGGCCGTGAAACGACACCGCCCGCCCAGGCCGCGGGGGCCTGGGCGGGCGGTGGAACGCCTGAACCCCGCAGGGGCGGGGCCAATGAGTTCTTCCTGCGCCGCTGTACGCGAGTGCGCGGGTGACCCCCGCGAAGGGCGGGGCCGAAGCGCAGGCTCAGGCGTTACTTCTTGTTACGACGCTGGACCCTGGTCCTCTTCAGAAGCTTGCGGTGCTTCTTCTTGGCCATACGCTTGCGACGCTTCTTGATGACAGAGCCCACGGAACAACCCTCGCTCACTGAGACTCTCGTCCGTGAGAGACGGAGTCCATACGACTGACGTGAGGGCCTAGCCTACCGTCCACGGTGCTAAGGCCGTAATCGTGCTCCCCGATACCGGGAAACTCGGGGGAAATCCCCGGCGAACGGGTGCGGCGCCCACCGGTGTGGACCCCGCACCCGCGCGCCGCCGCTACGCGCTCTCAAGTCGCACGTAGGACTCCTTGAGGTACTCGTGCACCGCCTGCTGGGGCACCCGGAAGGACCGTCCGACCCGGATGGCCGGCAGCTCTCCGCTGTGCACCAGTCGGTACACCGTCATCTTGGACACCCGCATGACCGCGGCGACCTCCGCCACGGTCAGGAAGACGACTTCCTGAAGGGGGCGCTCGACGGAACTCATGACCATCACCCGACCCTTACCCGTGTGCAAGGCACCGGCTTCCCCTCCGGTGACTCCACCGGCACACGTGTATCCCCAGAGTAGTTATGGGTGGTACCAGTGGGAAGAGGGGAGGTGCAGTCCTCGTACGGTGAGAGATAGGACCGTTGCAGTACGTAGCCGATCGGCCGATGGCACCGCCCGGCGTACGCACGGCCTGACCAGGGCGGCGGGTTCAGGCCAGCAGTCCGTGCTGGGGGAACACCGCCCGCCGGGCGGCGAGGATGGCCTGATCGAGCCGGTCGGCCGGATCGTAACCCGAGTCGAAGTCGCGCCAGGCGGGGCGGGCGCCGTCGGTCATCCGCAGCGGGGCCGGGCGGCGGGTGCGGCGGTAGACCTCGGCGCGCCAGGACTCGGGGGTCTCGGTGGCCGGGTCGACGGGCCGGGCGGCGGCGGTGGCGACCAGGTGGGTCCAGGTGCGCGGGACGACGTCCACCACGGCGTAGCCGCCCCCGCCGGTGGCCACCCAGCGACCGCCGGCGTACTGGTGGGCGAGGTCGTGCAGCGCCTCGGCGATCAGCCGCTGGGCGTCCACGGTGACGGCGAGGTGGGCGAGCGGGTCCTCCAGGTGGGTGTCGGCGCCGTGCTGGGTGACCAGGACCTGTGGCCGGAACGCGTCGAGCAGTTCGGGCACCAGGGCGTGGAAGGCGCGCAGCCAGCCGGCGTCGCCGGTGCCCGCGGGCAGCGGCAGGTTGGCGGCGGAGCCGGGGGCGTCCTCGCCGCCGGTCTCGATCGACCAGCCGGTCTGCGGGAAGAGCGTGGCGGGGTGCTCGTGCAGCGAGACGGTGAGCACCCGGGGGTCGTTCCAGAAGGCCGCCTGGACGCCGTCGCCGTGGTGGACGTCCACGTCGACGTAGGCGACCCGCTCGGCGCCGAGTTCGAGCAGCCGGCCGATGGCCAGCGCCGGGTCGTTGTAGACGCAGAAGCCGGAGGCCTTGCCGGGCATCGCGTGGTGCAGCCCGCCGCTGAAGTTGACGGCGTGCGGGGTCTCGCCGCGCCAGACCGCCTCGGCGGCGGCCACGGACTGGCCGGCGATCAGTGCCGAGGCCGAGTGGATCGCCGGGAAGGACCAGTTGTCGTCGGTGCCCAGTCCGTGCAGCGGGTCGGAGCGCTCGGGATGGGCGGCGGCGTTCCGGACCGCCTCGACGTACTCCCGGGTGTGCACCAGCCGGAGGGTGGACTCGCCGGCGGGCGGCGCGGAGCGGACGGTCACCCCGGGTGCGGTGCTCAGTCCGAGGGCCTCGACCAGGCGCATGGTGAGGGCCAGCCGGGTCGGGTCCATCGGGTGGCCGGGGCCGAAGTCGTAGGCGGTGACGGCCTCGTCCCAGAAGAGGTGCAGGCCGCAGGGGGTGTCACGCTCGGCTTCGGGCATGGCCTCCACCGTAGCGGGTGGCGGTGGCCGGACCGCCGTCAGGGCGCGCCGGGGCGGCACTCGCGGGAGCCGCCGGGCGCGGGGTGCGCAAGGAAACTACGGAAGTTGTGGGGCAGCTGTGGAGGCGGGTGTCGAGGCGGTGCAGACAAACGCTTTGCGACTCCATATCCTCTCCGCCATGAAGCCATTCAGCGTGCAACGCCTTGGGGTAATTCTCGCTGCAATACTGGGTTTTGGCGTCTTCTTCGCCGCCCAGCCGGCCTCCGCCGCGGTCAGCGGCACCGCCTTCGCGGTCGACAAGTCGACGGCGAAGGCGGGAGACCAGCTGACCCTGACGCTGTCGCTCACCAACAGTGAGACCAGTCCCATCTACTTCGCCTACGAGGCCGTCCAGCCGACCTGGCCGGCCAACACGCAGGCCGGAGCGTTCACCGTCCTCAGCTGCACCGGTGACACCTCCGACTGCGCGATCAACGGGAACAGCGCCAACTTCCACTTCAACGCGCCGATCGCGCCCGGGGCGACGAAGAGCGTCACGCTCACCGTCAAGATCACCGACACCCCGGCGTGGGGCACCGCGCCGTACACGCTGAACTGGGCGCCGTACGTCTACTACGAGTTCGGCCAGGTCGGCAACGGCACGGCCAAGGACCAGGGCTGGACCTACGGAGTGCCCGAGCTCCAGACCGTGATCAGCTGACCCCACGTCCCGTCGACCGCCCCCGCCGTCACCCGACGGCGGGGGCCGGGGCGGGCTCCGGGGCGGGTTCCGGGGCGAAGCGGTCGGCCAGCGGCAGGACGGCGAGCACCAGCAGCATCGGGGCGAGCAGCGCCCAGCGGTACGAAGCGGCGTCCGCGATCGCCCCGACCAGCGGCGAACCCAGCAGGAACCCCACGTAGTTGAAGAGGTTGAGCCGGGCCACCGCGGCGTCGGAGTCGGCCGGGAGGAGCCGGCCGCCGGCCGCGAACACCTGCGGGATGATCGCGCAGATGCCGAAGCCCAGCACGGTGAAGGCGGCGATGCCCGCCCAGGCGTCGGGCGCGACCGCGGCCAGCCCGAAGCCGAGCGCGGCCAGCGCGGCACCGGTACGGACCACCGGGACGGCGCCGAAGCGCTGCACCGCGCGGTCGCCCAGTGCCCGGCCGACCAGCATCGCGACCATGTAGCCCAGGTAGGAGAGCTTGGCGAGGTCCTCCCGGCTGCCCAGCCCGTCGGTGAGGTACTTGACGCTGTAGTTGGAGACCGAGGCGTCCGCGATGTACGCGAAGGCCATCGCCAGGCAGAGCGGCAGCAGCGGACGCCAGGGGACGGACCGGGCGGCGGCCTCCGCGGCCTCCCGGACGGCGTCGCCGAGTTCGGCCGGGCCGGCGAGCAGGCCGCCGGTCAGCAGGGCGAGCGGGGCGATCACCGCGGCGGCCGTGCCGAACAGCACCGGCAGCCCGAGGTCGTAGTGCGAGCCGAGGCCCGCCAGGGCCGCGCCGAGGATGCCGCCGAGGCTGAACGCCGCATGGAAGCCGATCATGATCGAGCGGCCGTAGCGGTGCTGGAGCCCCACCCCGAGCATGTTCATACTCGCGTCCAGCGCGCCCACCAGCAGCCCGAACGCGCCGAGGGCCAGGGCGAGTTGCCACAGCGTGCCGCCCAGTCCGGCGGCCGCCAGGCTGAGGCAGACGGCGGGCTGGACCACCCGCAGCACGGTCCGTGCGCCGGTGCGCTTCACCAACTGCTCGGAGACGATCGACCCGACCCCGGCCAGGACCGGCACCGCGGCCAGGAAGACCGGCAGCAGCCCGTCGCTCAGCCCGTACCGGTGCTGGATCTCCGGGATGCAGGTGACCAGCAGGGCGAAGGTGACGCCCTGGAGCAGGAAGCCGACGGCGAGCGCCGCCCGCCCGACGCGCAGACCGGGCGCCGCGGGGGACGGGACGGGCCGTGCGGACGGTGCGGCACTCAAGCGGACCTCCAGGCGGACTCCACACGGACCTCGCAGACCTCGCTACCGACCGGTAGGACGATGTTGGCGAGAGCGTAGGGGGTGCGCCGCGATTACGGGAGGGGTCGCGCAGCGGTCATTTCCCGCCGGAGGCCAACTCCCGGGAGCGGTCCCGCGCCGCCTCCAGGGCGCCGAGCAGCGCGGCCCGCACCCCGTGGTTCTCCAGCTCGCGGATCGCCGCGATGGTGGTGCCGGCCGGGGAGGTGACCGCCTCGCGCAGCTTCACCGGGTGCTCGCCGGAGTCGCGCAGCATCACCGAGGCGCCGATCGCCGACTGCACGATCAGGTCGTGCGCCACCTGCCGGGGCAGCCCGAGCAGGATGCCGGCGTCGGTCATCGCCTCGACCAGGAAGTAGAAGTAGGCCGGACCGGAGCCGGAGAGCGCGGTGGCCGCGTCCTGCTGGGACTCGGGCAGCCGCAGCGCCTTGCCGACCGAGCTGAAGATCTCCTCGGCGCGCACCAGGTGCTCCTCCCCCGCGTGCGAACCGGCCGAGATGACGCTCATCCCCTCGTCCACCAGGACCGGGGTGTTGGGCATCACCCGGACCACCGGGGTGCCGGCCGCCAGCCGCTCCTCGAACCAGGCGGTGGGGACGCCGGCCGCGGCCGAGATCACCAGCCGGTCCGCGCCGACGTGCGGGGCCAGCTCCTCCAGCAGGGCGCCCATGTCCTGCGGCTTGACCGCCAGGATCAGGGTGTCGGCGAGCTTGGCGGCCTCGGCGTTGGAGACGGCCACCACGCCGTAGCGGGCCGCGAGTTCGGCCGCCCGCTCCGGGCGGCGGGCGGTCACCAGGACATCGGCCGGATCCTTGCCCGCCCGCAGCAGACCGGAGAGCAGGGCCTCCCCGATCTTGCCGGTGCCCAGGAAGGCGATCTTCTGTCCGTGTGCTGCGCTGCTGCCCATCGTCCGCTCCTTGCCTCGGTACTGCGGCCATCCTCGCACCGCCCACCGGCACACGCGGGGACCGTCCGACCCGTGGTCGCCACGGACCCGAACGACCCTTGCCCCTAGGGAGAGAACTCGGGGGTTTCCCCTATGGCCTCCCGGCTCCGGGGAGCGCACCGTGGAGTCATGGCACACGACGAAATGTCCCGACGTGAGAACCGGCAACTCGCCGTCGCCTCGGCGACCGTGGGCCCGTGGCGGACCGCCGCGGGGGTCGGTGCGGTGGTGGGGGCGACGGCCCTGGGGATCGAGGCGATCTCCGGGAACTGGTCGCTGAGCATGCTGGCCTCACCGGCCGGCTGGGGCCTGTTCTTCTTCTTCCTGGTCGGTACCGTCGGCGGCCGACTGCGGCGCGACACCACCGACCGGCGACTGCGCCGCTGGGCGAACGAGCACCCGTGGCAGTCAGCGCTCCCGGCAGCCGGCGGCCTGCTGGCGCTGAACACGCTGGCCCAGCTGTTCCTCGGCGACGAGGGCCTGTTCGGCGCCTTCTTCCTCTCGCTGCTGCCGGCCGGCCTCCTGCTGGCGATCGCCGGGGTGGTCGGGTCGGTCAAGCAGGCCCGCGGCAAGGGCTGACGGCCACCCGCGACCTGCCCGTTTCCGGACAAACGACACCGATCCCACGGATCACGCACACGCGTTCACCACGAAGTGTGCCCCCGATCAACGGATCGTCACACCCTGTCGGCATACTGGCGCGATGCCGACAGCCGAAGATCCGGAACCGCGCCCCGAGACGGGCCGCGAGGCGGGCGGGAAGGACCCGTTCGCCGACCTCGTCCTGGACGAGGAATTCGTCCGCGGGGCCACCGTCAAGGAGCAGAGCGGGCGCACCCGCATGCTGTCCGCCCGGTGGAAGCACACCCCGCCGGTCGACCCGGGCGGCCGCCGCTCGGTCAACGACGGCCCGTCCGCGCCCAAGGGCCGGTTCGGGCGCAAGCCGAAGCCCGCCGCGCTCGACCCGTGGGGCAGCCCCCGCCCGCGCCGGCGCGGCTGGCGCGCACCGGTGCTCGTGGTGCTGACCGTCGCGGTGGTGCTCTCCGTCCTGAACGTCGACGGGCTGCGCACATGGTTCTCGGACCACGTCTGGAACAACTCCTCCGCCGCCCCGGTTCCCACCGTCGCCCCGGAGACCGCCAGGCCGACCTCGGCACCGCCGGCCACCCCCGACGACCAGCCGACCGTGGACCACCCCTGGAAGGGCTCCCCCGCCGAGGGCTGGCCGAACGGCCCGGAGGCCTTCGTGCTGCCCGAGGCCAAGGCCGTCGGCGTCTTCTCGGCCGACGAGGTCGCCGCCCAGCTCCAGTCGGTCAAGGACTACCTGACGGCCTCCAACCTCGACCCCCGGGTGATCGCGGGGGCCCGTCCGGACGCCGCCCTGGCGATGCTCGACCGCCAGGAACGGGCCAACGCCGTCGCCGCCCTCGACCACCCCGCCAAGGAGACCGACCCGACCAGCTGGTTCACCCGTTTCGACCCGCGCGAGGCCGCCCTGGTGGGCACCACCGTCAAGGTCCAGGGCCGGATCAGCTTCGAGGAGGACGGTGACGGCGGCGTGCTGGTGCACACCGACTTCACCTTCGTCTACCCGCTGCAGCCGGGCCCGGACGCGGAGAAGCTGGCCTCGTCCCGCCGCACCCCGGACACCGCGCCGGGCGGCACCGCCAAGCCGGTCGGCCTGGTCACCCGGGCCGCCGCCACCGACAACGGCGACACCTGGACGACCCGCACCATCGTGCGCAAGGTCGACGACGTCCGCTTCTACGACCCGAAGCACTACAAGGTCGACGCGAAGAAGCTGGTGTTCGCCAAGACCCAGTGGGACGCGGGCAACAGTGCCTGCGACGTCTACGACGGCTTCCTGCACCCGCAGTTCCAGCAGTTCACCAGCCACGACCCGGCACCGAGCGGCCCGACCACCGACCCGTACGACCGGAGCAAGGACATCACCCCGGCCGACCAGTGCGGCAGCGTCAGCCGGACCTAGGGCCTGATCGGGAGGCGTCAGCGCTTGCGCTTGGCCCGGCCCGGCGCCTTGGCGTCGGGCCGGCGGCTGCGGCCCGCCTGGCGCTTCTCGTACTGGGCGACGGCCCGCTCGTAGGCGGCCCGCCGGACCGCCTCGCCGGGGGCCTCGACCAGGCTGCGGGCGAAGTAGGCGAGCAGCGAGCCGGCCCCGCCGATCAGCCAGACCGCGCCGAGCGACTTCTCCTCGGCCATCCAGCCGGTCAGCTGGTCCTTGCCCTCGGTGAGCACCTTCCAGGTGCGCCGCACGGCCATCATCGAGCAGACCGCGATGGCGGCGGTCAGCAGCCCGTTGAGGAACGTGCCGTTGTCGGAGAGGGCGATGCCCTCGATGCCGAAGCGCAGCAGCAGCACCACGGCGGCCGCCGCGACCAGGGCGCCGATCGACACGGCGACCCGGCGCGGCCAGTAGCCGTTGTCCCGGTTCAGCCAGCTGGTGCCGAACCAGCGGATCGGCTCCGGCTCGGGGGCGCCGACGGGAGTGGGGGCGGGGGTGGGGGGCTGCTCGCTCACGCCGTCGATTATCACCCGACCGCCGCACACGGCGGAGGAGCCGTCCCGGCCGGTGGGACGGCTCCTCCTCGTTCCGTGCGGGCCCGGCGGCGTTCCGTGCGGGCCCGGTGCCGTTCCGTGCGGGCCCGGCCGGGTCAGCCGAGCTTGGACACGTCGCGGACGGCGCCCCTGTCGGCGGAGGTGGCCATCGCGGCGTAGGCGCGCAGGGCCTGGCTGACCTGCCGGTCGCGGTTCTTCGGCCGGTAGCCGCCCGCGGCCTCCAGGGCCCGGCGGCGCTCCGCCAGGACCTCCTCCGGGACCTCCAGGGAGATCCGGCGGCCGGGGATGTCGATGGCGATGGTGTCGCCGTCCTCGACCAGCGCGATGGTGCCGCCGGAGGCCGCCTCCGGGGAGGCGTGGCCGATGGACAGGCCCGAGGTGCCGCCGGAGAAGCGGCCGTCGGTGACCAGCGCGCAGGCCTTGCCCAGACCCCGGCCCTTGAGGAAGGAGGTCGGGTAGAGCATCTCCTGCATGCCCGGGCCGCCCTTGGGGCCCTCGTAGCGGATGACGACGACGTCGCCCTCCTTGACCCGCTTGGCGAGGATCGCCTCGACCGCGTCCTCCTGGGACTCGACCACGACGGCCGGGCCGCTGAAGGTCCAGATCGACTCGTCCACGCCGGCGGTCTTCACGATGCAGCCGTCCTCGGCGAGGTTGCCGTACAGCACGGCCAGGCCGCCCTCGACCGAGTAGGCGTGCTCGACGCTGCGGATGCAGCCCTTGGCGGCGTCGGTGTCCAGCGACTCCCAGCGCTCGGACTGCGAGAAGGCCTCGGCGGAGCGGACGCAGCCGGGGGCGGCGTGCCACAGCTCGACGGCCTCCGCGGAGGGCGAACCGCCGCGCACGTCCCAGGTCTTGAGCCACTCGGCGAGCGAGTCGGCGTGCACGGTGTGGACGTCCTCGTTGAGCAGACCGCCCCGGTACAGCTCGCCGAGGATGGCCGGGATGCCGCCGGCCCGGTGCACGTCCTCCATGTAGTACGAGCCGTTCGGCGCGACCTTGGACAGGCAGGGCACCTTGCGGGAGATCGCGTCGATGGCCCGCTGGTCGAAGTCCAGCTCGGCCTCCTGGGCGGCGGCGAGCAGGTGCAGGATGGTGTTGGTCGAGCCGCCCATGGCGATGTCCAGGGCCATGGCGTTCTCGAAGGCGGCGCGGGTGGCGATCGCCCGGGGCAGCACCGAGGCGTCGTCCTGGCCGTAGTGGCGGTTGGTGATCTCGACGACGGTCCGGCCGGCGTCCTCGTAGAGGGCGCGGCGGGCGGTGTGGGTGGCGAGCACCGAACCGTTGCCCGGCAGCGAGAGGCCGATCGCCTCGGTCAGGCAGTTCATCGAGTTGGCGGTGAACATGCCGGAGCACGAACCGCAGGTGGGACAGGCGTTCTCCTCGATGATCGCGATGTCCTCGTCGGAGACGTTCTCGTTGACCGCCTGGGAGATCGCGTCGACCAGGTCGAGCTTGCGCACGGTGCCGTCGACCAGGGTGGCCTTGCCGGCCTCCATCGGGCCGCCGGAGACGAAGACGGTCGGGATGTTCAGGCGCAGCGCGGCCATCAGCATGCCCGGGGTGATCTTGTCGCAGTTCGAGATGCAGATCAGGGCGTCGGCGCAGTGCGCGTTCACCATGTACTCGACCGAGTCGGCGATCAGGTCCCGCGAGGGCAGCGAGTAGAGCATGCCGCCGTGGCCCATCGCGATGCCGTCGTCCACGGCGATCGTGTTGAACTCGCGCGGGATGCCGCCCGCCCGCTTGATCGCCTCGGAGACGATCCGGCCGACCGGCTGGAGGTGGGTGTGCCCGGGCACGAACTCGGTGAAGGAGTTGGCGACCGCGATGATCGGCTTGCCGAAGTCCTCGCGGGCTACGCCGGCCGCCCGGAGAAGCGCCCGGGCGCCTGCCATGTTGCGACCGTGGGTGACCGTACGGGACCTCAGCTCGGGCACTGTGCTCCACTCCTTCGGGGCTCTCGCGGGCACCCCGCTGCTGGGAGGGTCCGGGGGCCGCTGTGGGTACCGAGCCTACGCCCGCCGTCCGGCCGGCGGACGCTCCGTCCGCGATGCGGGCAGGCGGCGGGCCTCCCCGGTCAGTCCCGCTTGACGGCCACGGTGAGGTCCAGGACGTACGGCTCGACCACCTGTCCGTCCGGGAACTCGGCCAGCAGCGCCGCGCGCTCGGCGGCGAGCAGCGGTTCGCGCCGCTCGGGGTCCAGCGAGGCGAAGTAGGAGCGCGAGGTGAGGTTGTCGACCACCTGCTCGACCGGCACCTGCCGCTGCCAGTGCAGCTCGGCACGGGAGACCTCCAGCCCGGCGGCGGCGAAGGGCACCGTCAGCTCGGCGATCCGGCGGTAGCCGTGGTAGCGGCCCGACAGCGCCGCCCACAACCGCTCGTCCCGGGCGCGCACCCACGGGACGCTCTCGTCGAAGACGTTCCACCAGGCCGCGACGGCGCCGCCCGGCCGCAGCACCCGCAGCACCTCGGGGACGGACTTCTCGGGATGCGTCCAGTGGAAGGCCTGGGCGTAGGTGACCAGGTCGGCGGAGCCGTCGTGGAACGGCAGGTCGTCGCCGACGCCGCGGACCAGCGGCAGGTCCGGCGAGACGGCCTGGAACTGCGCGGCCATCCCGGCGGAGGGCTCGACCGCGACGACGTCCGCGCCGCGGGCGGCCAGCAGACGGGTGGCGATGCCGGTGCCGGCGCCGACGTCCAGGACCCGGGCGCCCTTGAGCCCGCGGCCCCAGAGCCGCTCCAGCTCGTCGAACAGCCCCTCCGGGTAGCCGGGGCGGCCGCGGTCGTACGCGGCGGCCACCGCGCCGAAGCTCCCGGCCAACTCGCGGAAGTTGCGGACCTCACTGAAGCCGCCGGCCCCGCCTGCGTTCTGATCGTTCGTCACTTCTCCCCCTCGGCAGGGCGGTTCGCGCCCGATCCGGCCGGACGGCTCAGCGTACGCGCGAGGGGGTGGCCAGGTGCAAGCGGGTAAAAGCGAGGGCCTCGGCCAGATCGGCCTCGCGTTCGGCGGGGGAGGCCGAGCGCCGGGTGTTGACCTCCAGCACCACGTGGCCGTCGAAACCGGTGCGGGCGAGGTGCTCCAGCAGCTCGGCGCAGGGCTGCTTGCCGCGGCCGGGGATCAGGTGCTCGTCCTTGCCGGAGCCGCTGCCGTCGGCCAGGTGGACGTGGGCGAGCCGGTCGCCCATCCGCTCGACCATCGCGAAGGTGTCGATCCGGGAGGTGGCGGCGTGCGAGAGGTCGATCGTGAAGTGCCGGTAGTCCTCGTCGGTGACGTCCCAGCCCGGCGCGTACGCGAGCATCTCGCGGTCGCGGTAGCGCCACGGGTACATGTTCTCGACGGCGAAGCGGACGTCCGTCTCGCCCGCCATCCGGTTGATGCCCTCGACGAACTCCTTGGCGTACTGGCGCTGCCAGCGGAACGGCGGGTGGACGACCACCGCGCTCGCGCCCAGCTTCTCGGCCGCCGCCCGGGCCCGGACCAGCTTGGTCCACGGGTCAGTGGTCCACACCCGCTGGGTGATCAACAGGCACGGCGCGTGCACGGCCAGGATGGGCAGCCGGTGGGCGTCGGAGAGCCGGCGCAGGGCGTCGATGTCCTGGCTGACCGGGTCGTTCCAGACCATCACCTCGACCCCGTCGTAGCCGAGCTTGGCGGCCAGCTCGAAGGCCACGGCGGTGCTCGCCGGGTACACCGAGGCGGTGGACAGCACCACCTTGGTGTCGGGGATGTGCAGGGCCGGGTGCCGGGGCAGCACCAGCCGGTCGGTGGTGCGCAGCAGCGGCGGGCGGGCGGCGTCGCGCTTGGCGGCCTTGACCGAGCGGACGGACTGGACGGCGGCCTTGGCGGCGCCGGCGGCCCGGGCGGTGCGGGTCTCCTTCGGGACGGGCTTCGCGGCGGCTCTGTTCGGGGTGCTCCTCCCGGTGGCGGGCTGCTGCGCGGTGTGCTGCTGTGCGGTGCGCTTCCGTGCGATGGCCGTCTTCGCCGTGTCCGCCGTGTTCGCCGTGTTCGCCGTCTTCGCCGGACCCGCCGCGGTCGGCTTCGCGGTCTTCGCCGCTGCCGTCTTCGCGGTGCGCTGGGCGGCCTTGACGGCCTTCGCGGCCTGCTTGGCGGCCTGGGCGGCGGTGGCGCCCGCGACCGCCTTGCCGAGCCGGCGGCGCGGACCGTCCGACCGCGACTGCCCGCTCCCGGGAGTGCGGCCCTCCTGCGTTCCGTCCTCGCCCGCTGGTTGCACCACGGGAGACAGCGTAAGCGGAGCACGCTGCGAACGGGGCGGGATGACCGGCGCAGTGACCATCGGCACGTTGACCCGGCCGCGGTCGATCGACGGCCGGCGTTCGGGCGCGCCCGGGCGCCGGGCGCGGCCGGGTTACGGGGTGAGCGCCGGGCGGCGGCGGTCGGCCGGGCTGTCCATGGCGTCCAGGCGGCGCAGGATGATGCCCTCGCGCAGCGCCCACGGACAGACGTCCAGCTCCTGCAGGCCGAACAGGTCCATCGCGGCGTCGGCGACCAGCGCCCCGGCCAGCAGCTGCTTGGCCCGGCCCTCGGAGACGCCGGGGATCCGGGCACGCTCGGCGACGGTCATCGCGGACAGCCGGGGCAGCCAGGAGGCCAGCCCGCTGCGGGTGAGCCGGCGGTCGGCGTACGGGCCCGCGTCGGCGGGGGCGGCGCCCGTCATCCGGGCCAGCTGCTTGAAGGTCTTGGAGGTGGCGACCGCGTGCCGCGGCGGGCCGAGACGGTTGATCTCGCCGACCACGGCGGCCAGCTCGGCCCGGATGTGTCGTCTCAGCTCGCGCAGCACCTCCGGGTCGGCGACGTCGCCCGGCAGCCAGCGGGCGGTCAGCCGGCCGGCGCCCAGCGGCAGCGAGCAGGCGACATCCGGCTGCTCGTCCAGGCCGCAGGCGATCTCCAGCGAGCCGCCGCCGATGTCCAGGTTGAGCAGCCGGCCCGAGGACCAGCCGAACCAGCGGCGGACGGCCAGGAAGGTGAGCCGGGCCTCGTCCTGTCCGGAGAGCACGCGCAGCTCGACGCCGGTCTCGGCGGCCACCCGGCGCAGCACCTCCTCGCCGTTCGCCGCCTCGCGCACGGCGGAGGTGGCGAACGGGAGGATGTCGACGACGCCCTTGTCCTCGGCGACCCGCAGCGAGGAGGCGACATGGCCGACCAGCCGCTCGACGCCGGCCGCGCTGATCGCGCCGTCCGCGTCCAGCAGCTCGGCCAGACGCAGCTCGGCCTTGTGCGAGTAGGCCGGCAGCGGGGCAGCGCCCGGATGGGCGTCCACCACGAGGAAGTGGACCGTGTTGGAACCTACGTCGAGCACACCGAGTCGCATAACTCTCCACGCTACGCGATGCGGACCCTGGTGAGAGGGGGTGTGACGGTCTTCGCGCTGGTCCGGGACCGGGCGGCGGGACCGACGGCGATCCGGCGTCCCGGGTCGTCCGCGCCCGGACCGTCCGGGCGCTCAGTGGCCGCGCGGGCGGGCAGGGTGCCGGCGGGGTGGGCGACGGTACCGACGGTGCGGGTGGGCGACGGTACCGGTGACGGCCGACCTGTTGTGACGGCCGACCGTCACAACAGGCCGTCCCACAGCTGCTCCACGATGACGGCCCACCAGTTCTCCGGGTCCGCGAACACCGTGCCGTCCACCTCCGCCAGCGCGCGTTGCAGGACGTCCACCGCCCCACCCGCGGCCACCGGGTCGAGCCCGCGCAGAACGGGCCACCAGCCGGCGAACACCTCCAGGCAGCGGACGAAGGCGCGCAGGCTCTCATTGCAGTGACGGACGGTCGCGTAGTCCGGGTCCACCGCCCGGACGGCGCCGTCCACCGGGCCGAGGGCCAGCAGCGCCCAGCCGTCCGTCCCCAGCACCAACTGCCCGGCGAGCGCCAGGCGCTCCCGCTCGGCCGCCCGGGTGCCGCGCCCGGACTCGGCCAGCTGCGCAGCGAGCTGGGGCAGGACGGTGCCCTGGCGGGTGCCGTCGGCGATCGCCTCCGTGCCCGGGTGGTGCAGCGCGAAGAGCCCCGGCACCGCCACCGGGACGCCCACCGCCAGCAGCAGCGCGGCCGCGTCCCCGGGCAGTTCGGCGCGGGCGACGTCCGCCGGCTCGAAGCGCTGGACGCCCGCCGGGCCGAACCGCTCCGCGAGCCGGGCGGCGAGCGCGCTGTCGGACTCGTCGGCCGCCTCGCCCGCCGGGTGTGCCCCGCCCGGTGCGCGGGGGAAGGGCACCCGGTTGCGGACCGGACCGTCCGGCGACGCGGGCAGCGCCCGTACGGCGGCGGCCCGGTGGTCGAAGCGCGGGCCGTACGGGAGCTCGAAGTCGATCCGGGCATGGGGCAGTTCGGCGGTCAGCGCGTACGACCAGTAGCCGCCGGGCAGGGCGCTCATCCGCAGGTCGGTCCGGACGGCGAGCACGTCCTCGGCCGCCACACCCTGCTCGCGCAGCCACCACCAGCCGCGCAACGCCGGGTGCGGCAGGCCCGCCGCGGAGCGCAGGGCCAGCGACCGTTCCTCACCCGTGTCGTCCCGGTAGGTCAGCTCGGCCCGGGCACCCCGGCCGGTCGCCGGCGGGAGGGTCGGATCGTAGCCGCCGGCGCCCACGAAGTCCCGGTACAGCCCGACCACTTCGTCCACCGGCACCGAGGGCCACACCGTGAACCGTCCGCTCTCCCGGTCCACCACGGCACAGGCCGCCCCCACCTCCTCGGGCGCCCGCCGCTCCCCCGTGCGCGGGTCGACCACCAGCCGGGCGGGCTCCGCCCACACCACCCAGCCGAGCTCGAACTCGTGGGTGCACACCCGCCGCACCGTCCCGGCCCCCTGCGGCAGATCCCCGTTGACCCACCGGTGCCCCGCCTCCACCGCCTGCGCCCGCGAAATCACCCGGCCACCCCCGTCCCGTCCACTCCCCGCCGCCCATCCCGGCCCGACCCGCGACCCTACGCCCGCGCCCCACGCCCGCACCAAGCACCAAGCACCGGAAGCGCACCCCCTCATGCACGAGAAGTCGGCCCCGCCGACTTCTCACGCGGGCGTCCACATCCCCTGCCGCCCGGCGACCGGCCCCGGAAGAACGAATATGACGTCCGGTCTACATATTCACGCGCAGACCCAAGCCCGCCCGGACCGGATCCGCGTGAGAAGTCGGCCCGGCCGACTTCTCACGCATCACCGCCGACGAATATGTCGGTCGGTCTACATA
>NZ_JBSHBN010000111.1:28699-31713 GCF_053612025.1 Kitasatospora sp. NPDC054768 | reverse complement strand
GTACTGAGCACGTCCACCCCTCACCCGACGGGAGCCGACCGCCCCATGGCAACACTGGCGAAGCCGAACCTGCCCAGGTTCACCGTGGAGATCTTCCAGAACGAGTACCTGGCCGACGGCGCCCGCGAGGTCAACGCCATCGTCACCGTCACCGCGACCGGCGGCGGCACCTCCGGCGGCCGGCCGCTCGGCTTCGCCGACGCCACCCCGGCGGGCACCGGCGCCGCGGCCGCCGTGGTCATCCTGGTGGACTGCTCGGGCTCGATGGACTACCCCAAGAGCAAGATCAACGGCGCCCGCGAGGCCACCGCCGCCGCCATCGACGCGCTGCGCGACGGCACCGCCTTCGCCGTGGTCGCCGGCACCCACGAGGCCCGCGACATCTACCCCGGCGACGGCACCCTCGCCACCGCCTCCGCCACCACCCGCGGGCAGGCCAAGGAGTCGCTGCGCCGGCTCACCGCCGCCGGCGGCACCGCGATGGGCACCTGGCTGGCCAAGGCCGACAAGCTCTTCCTCACCCGCCGCGACATCGCCATCCGGCACGCCGTCCTGCTCACCGACGGCAACAACGAGCACGAGTCCGCCGAGGACCTGGCCCGCACCATCGAACTGGTGACCGGCCACTTCACCGCCGACTGCCGCGGCGTGGGCACCGACTGGCGGATCGACGAGCTGCGCAGGATCTCCTCGGCGCTGCTCGGCACCACCGACATCGTCGCCGAACCCTCCGGCCTGGCCGAGGACTTCCGCTCGATGATGGCCGGGGCGATGGGCAAGCAGGTCGCCGACGTCGCCCTGCGGATCTGGACCCCGGCCAACGCCACGGTCAGGTTCGTCAAGCAGGTCGCCCCCGCGGTCGAGGACCTGACCTCCCGCCGCACCGAGGCCGGCCCCCGGGCCGGCGACTACCCCACCGGCTCCTGGGGCGACGAGAGCCGCGACTACCACGTCTGCGTCGAGGTGCCGGCCGCCTCGGTCGGCAACGAGATGCTGGCCGCCCGGATCAGCCTGGTGCTGCCCGACCAGGTCGCCGGCGGCACCCCGGAGGTACTCACCCAGGGCCTGGTCAAGGCGGTCTGGACCGACGACCTGGCCTCCTCCACCCGGATCAGCCCGCAGGTCGCCCACTACACCGGGCAGGCCGAGCTCGCCTCCTCCATCCAGGAGGGCCTGGAGGCCCACCGGGCCGGGGACGTCGACCGCGCGACCGCCAAGCTGGGCGCGGCCGTCCGGATCGCCCACGCGACCGGGAACGAGGGCACCTACAAGCTGCTCCAGAAGGTGGTGGACGTGGTGGACCCGAAGGAGGGTACGGTTCGGTTCCGTAAGAACGTGAGCGAGGCCGACTCGATGACCCTTGAGACCCGGTCGACCAAGACGGTACGTGTGAAGAAGTGACCGCTGAAGACGTGACCGGGCCGGCACCCCGGCGCGACGCCGCACCGAGCCGGCCCGAAACGAGGGGGACCTGATGCCGATCTGCCCGAGGGGCCACGAGTCGCAGGCCGAGGACTGGTGCGACTTCTGCGGCTTCCCGATGACTCCGCCGGCTCCCACGCCGGGGGCGCACGGAGGCTACCCGGGGGCGCCCGGGGCCGACCCCGCGCCCGGCGCGCACGCCGGACACCACCCGGGGTACGGCGGCGCGTCCTTCGGCGCTCCGCCGCCTCCGCCGCCGATGCCGCCGGGGGCCGTCCCCCCGGGAGCCGTCCCGCCGCCCGGGGCACCCCTGCCGCCCCCGGGCATGGTGCCCCCGCCCCCGCACGGGGCCGTCCAGCCCCAGGCCGGGCCACAGGGCCTCACCGCGGGCCTGGCCGTCTGCCCGATCTGCCGCAGCCCGCAGACCGGACGGTTCTGCGAGGAGTGCGGCTACGACTACGAGCTCTCCACGCCCTCGCGCCGCCAGGCGCCCGGCGCCGGCCACCTCCCGCCCGGCCCGGCCCAGCAGCCGCCGCTGAACATCCCGGCGGCCTACGGCGGCACCCCGCCGCAGGCCCCGCCCGGTCACGCCCCGGCCGGCCAGCCGCCGTTCGAACAGCCCCCGTTCGGCCAGCCGCCGTTCGGTCACGCCCCGGCCGGCCAGCCGCCGTTCGGAGAGTCACCATTCGGACAGCCGCCGGCCGCCCAGCAGGCCGTCGCGCCGCCCGTCCAGCAGCAGCCGCAGGCCCCCGGACACCCGCACACCTACGGCTACCCGCCCGCCCAGCCCGGCACCGGGCCGACGGCACCTCCCGGCCACCACGCCGGGGGCGAGGGGCCCGCGCCGGAGGGCGCGTTCCCCGACACCTCCGTGCGCGAGGACTCCGGCCCGGTCTACGCCCACCCGGCCGGCCCCGGCCCGAACAGCCGCGGCGGCGACTTCGGCACCTCCTTCCACCTGGCCCCGCCGCAGCAGGCACAGCAGGCACAGCCGCAGCAACCCCAGGAACCCGCCCCGGCCGAGCCGGTGCGGACCAACTGGATCGCCGTGGTCGCGGCCGACCGGGACTACTTCACCGAGATGATGGCCCGCAGCGGCCCCGAGGCGGCCGGCCTGTTCTTCCCGCCGTACTGCCCCGAGCGCCGGATCCCGCTGACCGGCCGCGGCCAGCTGCGGATCGGACGGCGCAGCCAGCACCGCGGCACGGTGCCGGAGATCGACCTGTCCGTCCCGCCGGAGGACCCGGGCGCCTCGCACCAGCACGCGCTGCTCGCCGAACAGGCGGACGGCAGCTGGGTCCTGGTCGACCAGGACTCGACCAACGGCACCACCGTGAACGGCGGCGCGGAGCCGATCACCCCGCACACCGCGATCCCGCTGAACGACGGCGACCGGATCCACGTCGGCGCCTGGACCACCATCACCGTGCACCGCGGCTGAAAGACCGCCACATCATTCCCTGATGGGCCATCAGCGCCAACTCCGGTCGGGGGGGGGGGGGGTGGTCCTAAGCCCGCCCCCGCGTTTTTTGTGTGGTGGTGAAAAAATAAACAAAAAATAAGGGCCGAAGTTTGAAAAGTGAGAACGAGGG
>NZ_JBSHBN010000111.1:4011-28689 GCF_053612025.1 Kitasatospora sp. NPDC054768 | reverse complement strand
GGCGACCGCAACCCCCTGGGCCCCTGCACCCCCCCCCCCGCCCCCCCCGCCATAAACCCCCCCACACAATCCCCTGTGGCCCCAACCCCCCCAACGCCGGGCGGGCGGGGCGGAATCCCACACCCCCCCGCCCCGACTTTGTTTGAGTCCTCTTCAAAATATCCGCAAATTCGCTCGCACGGATGTGCACAGGAGCCTTCGCAGCCCCTAGGCTCAGGCCACATGACTGCTGCTATATCCGCTGACGGCATACGTCAGCGGTACGGGGATGTGCAGGCCGTCGACGGGGTGTCGTTCACCGTCGAGGCCGGCGAGTTCTACGGGATCCTGGGCCCCAACGGCGCCGGGAAGACCACCACGATGGAGATCCTGGAAGGAGTCCGGAAACCGGACGAGGGCCGGATCCAGCTGCTGGGCATGGAGCCCTGGCCGCGCAATCCGAAACTGCTGCCGCGAATCGGCGTGCAGTTCCAGGCGACCGCTTTCTTCCGGAAACTGACGGCCCGGGAGACCATCCGCACCTTCGCGTCGTTCTACGGGGTCGGCCCCAAGCGGGCCGATGCGATGCTGGAGCGGGTCGGCCTCTCGGACAAGGCCGAGACCCTGACCGACCAGATGTCCGGCGGCCAGGCCCAGCGCCTGTCGATCGCCTGCGCACTGGCGCACGACCCGGAGCTCGTCTTCCTGGACGAGCCCACCACCGGACTCGACCCGCAGTCCCGGCGCAACCTGTGGGACCTCCTGCGGGACATCAACGCCGAGGGCCGCACGGTCGTGCTGACCACGCACTACCTGGACGAGGCCGAGGTGCTCTGCGACCGGGTCTCGATCATGGACCACGGCAAGATCCTCCACACCGGCGCCCCGGCGGCGCTGATCCGCGAGATCGACGACACCGTCCGGATCAGCGTGGCCTCCGGCCAACTCCCGCTCGCCCGGGCCCGGGAGCTGATGACCGCGGCCGGCGCGGACATCGCCAACCTGGAGGACGACACCGTCTCGCTCTCCGTCTCCACCCGCGTTCCGGCCCCGGTGCTCAGCGTCCTCGCCGAGCAGAACGCGCTGCGCGGCCTGGAAGTGCGCGGCGCCACCCTGGAGGACGTCTTCCTCCAGCTGACCGGACGGGAGTTCCGCGCATGACCGCCAGCACCTCCACCGAGCCGCAGGCCCCGGCCCGGCGCGGCGGCCCCGCCACCGACGAGCGGGAGCGGGTCAGCGCGTTCTGGAGCCTGTCCCGCGCCATGCTGCTCGGGATGAAGCGCGACCGCACCGCGACCTTCTTCATCCTGCTGTTCCCGCTGGTGTTCCTGGTGTTCTTCGGCAGCGTGACCAAGGGCTCCGGCAGCCCCCACGCCAAGGTGGCCCAGGTCGGCGCGGTGAAGCTGTTCGACTCGATCCAGGGCGACGAGCGGGCCGGGCTGGACAAGGTCCTCACCATCACGAAGACCGACGACGAGGCCGCCACGCTGGAGAAGGTCCGCAAGGGCGACTACGACGCGCTGATCAAGCAGGGCCCGGACGGCACGGTCGAGCTGCGCTACACCGCTGCCGACCAGGTCCGCGCCGGCGCGCTCCAGGGCATCCTCAACTCGGTGGTCCAGACCGCCAACCAGGCGGCCACCGGCCAGAAGCCGGCCTTCGTGCTGGACTCCCAGCAGGTCGAGGACAAGTCGCTCAAGCCGATCCAGTTCCTCACCCCCGGCCTGCTCGGCTGGGCCGTCGCCACCGGCGCGGTGTTCGGTGCCGCGCTGACGCTGGTCAACTGGCGCAAGTCCAAGGTGCTGCGGCGGCTGCGACTGGCCCCGATCAACGCCGGAACCGTGGTCAGCTCCCGGATCCTGGTCTCGCTGCTGACCGCGTTCCTGCAGACCGCCGTCTTCCTGGTGGTCGCGACGAGCTTCTTCGGGCTCAAGCTCACCGGCAACTGGTGGCTGGTCATCCCGCTGGTGGCCTGCGCGACGCTCGCCTTCATGTCGATCGGCCTGCTGGCCGGCTCGGTCGCCAAGACCGAGGAGGCGGCCAACGGCATCTCGCAGATCATCGTGCTGCCGATGTCCTTCCTGTCCGGCTCGTTCTTCCCGCTGGACGGCGCCCCGGGCTGGCTGAAGGCCGTCTCCGAGGTCATGCCGCTGCACTACCTGGTCAACTCCGCCCAGTCGGTGCTCACCCGCGGCGGCGGCGTCATGGACGCCCTGCCGACCATGGGCGGCCTGCTGCTCTTCGCGGCCGTGCTGACCGGCATCTCCTGGAAGCTGTTCCGCTGGGAGGACTGACCCTCCCCGGTTGACGTCCACCGATCCCGACGGGGTCGTACGCCTTTGGTCCCGGTGTACGACCCCGTCGGCGTCTGCGACCATGGTCGGGTGAGAGAGATCCGGCGAGGCACGTTGAGCGAGGAGACCTTCTACGACCAGGTCGGCGGTGAGCCGGCCTTCCGGCGGCTCGCCCACCGGTTCTACGAGGGCATCGCCGAGGACGAGTTGCTGCGGCCGATGTACCCCGAGGAGGACCTCGGGCCGGCCGAGGAGCGGATGGCCCTCTTCCTGATGCAGTACTGGGGCGGCCCGCGCACCTACAGCGAGCGGCGCGGCCACCCCCGGCTGCGGATGCGGCACGCGCCGTTCAAGGTCGACAAGGCCGCGCACGACGCCTGGCTCACCCACATGCGGGCGGCCGTGGCGAGCCTGGAGCTGCCGGCCGAGCACGAGCAGCAGCTGCTCGAGTACCTGACCTACGCCGCCGCCTCGATGATCAACACCCCGGGCTGAGGCCGTTCCCGGGGTCTTACCGGGGTCTTCCCGGGCTTGCGGGCCGGGCTTGCGGGCCGGGTCTTGCGGGCCGAGGTTTTGCGGGCCCGGCTACCGGACCGGGCTGAGCCCCAGCCCCGCGCCCGGCGCGGCCACCGTGCGCACCGCCACCGAGCCCGCCGGGGCGCTCAGCCGCAACCAGCCGCCCGCCCGGTGCACGGTCAGCGGGGCACCGGGCCGCAGGAAGCCGATCACGTACGCGGCGTGCAGCGCGCGCAGCGGCAGCTCGGGCAGCACCGTGACCGGGCGGGACCAGATCTCGTCGGCCAGCGCGTCCAGCACCGTGCGGCCGCGGTGGTGGGCCGGGACGGCCTCGCTGCGCTCGCGGAACTCCTGCACCCCGGCCATGAGTTCGGGGTACACCTCGGCCACCGGCGGGGCGCCCACCGGCCGCCAGCCGGTGCGCGGCGGCAGCAGCCCGGCCCAGGCCGGGCCGGTCACCGGCGCGGGCAGCGCGACGGCGCCCGCCTCGGCGTCCACGCCGTCCAGCAGCTGGCCCGCCGAGACGGTCAGGTCCACCGGGCCGTCCAGACCGCCCAGCCGCACGGTACGGACCGCCAGCGCGCCCGAACCGCCCAGCGGCAGCCGTCCGAAGACCGCCAGCACGCCGTCGCCGTCGCCCGGGCCCACCGCCTGGAGCCGGACGGCCGCCGCCCGGTCGAAGCGCAGCAGGCGCAGCAGGAAGGCGGAGAGGTCGGCGGCCTCCCCGGTGTCGGTCAGGGCGAGACGGGCGGTGATGGTCACAGCGGTTCAGCTCGAATCGTCAGATGGGGTCAGACGGTGGCGACGGCCGGCTCTACGTCCATGAAGCGGCCGAGGAACTCCCGCTCCACCGGCGAGATCCGGCGCGGCCGGCCCTCGGCCAGGTCGTAGGGGACGACCACGGTGGACGCCCGGACGTACACGATGTCGCTGCCGTCCTCGGCGACGTCCTTGATCTCGTACGAGACCGTCAGCGAGGCGCCGCCGATCTTCGTCACCCAGGTCTCGATGGTGACCGGCTCGGGCCGGTGCACCAGCGGACGCTTGTAGTCGATCTCGTGGCGGGCCACCACCGAGCCGCCCGCGAACTCCCCGGCGCCGGCCGCGGCGGCCTGGGTGAACATGAAGTCGATCCGGGCCTCCTCCAGGTAGCGCAGGAAGACCACGTTGTTGACGTGCCCGAAGGCGTCCATGTCGGACCAGCGCAGCGGGCAGGCGTAGATGTGGCGAGCCACGGCAGTTCTCCTCGGTGTCCGGTCGCCCGCCGCCGTCCACCGCCGGTGGCGTGGGACGCGACGCGGCGGACGGTGGCGACGGGCCGCGGCCCGGCAGGCCGCCCCGGAGGGCAGTCTGCCGGGCCGTTGTGACGGCTGGGTGTCAGCCTCGGGTCAGCTTCTTGTACGTGGCCCGGTGCGGACGGGCGGCGTCGGCGCCGAGCCGCTCGATCTTGTTCTTCTCGTACGACTCGAAGTTGCCCTCGAACCAGAACCACTTGCTGTCGCCCTCGTAGGCGAGGATGTGGGTGGCCACTCGGTCCAGGAACCAGCGGTCGTGGGAGATGACCACGGCGCAGCCGGGGAACTCCAGCAGGGCGTTCTCCAGCGAGGAGAGCGTCTCGACGTCCAGGTCGTTGGTGGGCTCGTCGAGCAGCAGCAGGTTGCCGCCCTGCTTGAGGGTGAGCGCCAGGTTCAGGCGGTTGCGCTCACCACCGGAGAGCACGCCGGCCGGCTTCTGCTGGTCCGGGCCCTTGAAGCCGAAGGCCGACACGTAGGCGCGGGACGGCATCTCGACCTGGCCGACGTTGATCCAGTCCAGACCGTCGGAGACGACCTCCCAGAGGGTCTTCTTCGGGTCGATGTTGGAGCGGGTCTGGTCGACGTAGCTGACCTTGACGGTCTCGCCGACCTTGACCGTGCCGCTGTCCGGGGTCTCCAGGTCCTGGAGCATCTTGAACAGGGTGGTCTTGCCGGCGCCGTTCGGGCCGATGATGCCGACGATGCCGTTGCGCGGCAGGGTGAAGCTCAGGTCGTCGATCAGGATCTTCTCACCGAAGGCCTTGTTGAGGTTCTCGACCTCGATGACGACGCTGCCCAGACGCGGGCCCGGCGGGATCTGGATCTCCTCGAAGTCCAGCTTCCGCATCTTGTCCGCCTCGGCCGCCATCTCCTCGTAGCGGGCCAGACGGGCCTTGGACTTCGCCTGACGGCCCTTGGCGTTGGAGCGGACCCACTCCAGCTCCTCCTTGAGGCGCTTGGCGCGCTTGGCGTCCTTCTGCCCCTCGACCTTGAGGCGCGACTGCTTGCTCTCCAGGTAGGTGGAGTAGTTGCCCTCGTAGCCGATCGCGCGGCCGCGGTCGAGCTCCAGGATCCAGCCGGCCACGTTGTCCAGGAAGTACCGGTCGTGGGTGACGGCGACGACGGTGCCGGCGTACTTGGCCAGGTGCTGCTCCAGCCAGTTCACCGACTCGGCGTCCAAGTGGTTGGTGGGCTCGTCGAGCAGCAGCAGGTCGGGGGCCTCCAGCAGCAGCTTGCAGAGCGCCACGCGGCGCTTCTCGCCACCGGAGAGCTTGGTGACCTGCCAGTCGCCGGGCGGGCAGCCCAGCGCGTCCATGGCCTGCTCCAGCTGGGCCTCGAGGTCCCAGGCGTTGGCGTGGTCCAGGTCCTCCTGGAGCTTGCCCATCTCGTCCAGCAGCGCGTCCGAGTAGTCGGTCGCCATCAGCTCGGCGATCTCGTTGAAGCGGTTGAGCTTCCCCTTGATCTCCTTGACGCCGTCCTCGACGTTCTCCAGGACGGTCTTGGACTCGTCCAGCGGCGGCTCCTGGAGCAGCATGCCGACGGTGAAGCCCGGCGAGAGGAAGGCGTCGCCGTTGGAGGGGTGCTCCAGGCCGGCCATCATCTTCAGCACGGTGGACTTACCGGCGCCGTTGGGGCCCACGACGCCGATCTTCGCTCCGGGGAGGAAGCTGAGCGTCACGTCGTCAAGGATGACCTTGTCTCCGTGAGCCTTGCGCACCTTGCGCATCGTGTAGATGTATTCCGCCACGTGAGATCGCTCCGGCGTCGTCGGGAGTAATTCGGCTTGCAGCCTTCCATTGTGCCGCACCCGACCCGGAGCCCGAACCGCCCAGGTCACCCCACGGGGGTATCCGGAGCCGCTCCCCGCCCGCCCGGGCCCCGCCACCAGCGCCCCTTCCGCCCCGCCCCGCGAACGCGACGGCCCGGCTCCCCGCACGGGTGCGGGGAGCCGGGCCGGTTGCCGCTCTCAGGGTCTCGGGAGGTCAGCGCCTCCCGGCCCGCTCGGGCGGTTCAGTCGGTTCAGGCGGTGGTGCGACCGTGACGGCCGCGGCGGCGCAGGACGAAGACGGCGGCGCCACCGGCCACGACCAGGCCACCGGCGACGGCGGCGAGGATCGGGGTGGAGTCATTGGCACCGGTCTGGGCCAGGCCACCGGTGCCGGGGGCGGCGCTGGTGGTCGCCGGGGTCGGCTGGCCGGCACCGGTGCTCGGGGTGCCCGACGGGGTCACGGACGGGCCGCCGGACGGGGTGCCGGTCGCGGCCGGGGTGGTCGGGGCCGGGGTCGGGGTCACGCCGGTCTTGCAGTCCAGGACGCCGGTGAACTGCTTGGAGTAGCCGTTCGGGCCGGTCACGGTGAAGTCGTAGCTCGCCTTCTCCTCGACCTTGACGAGCACGCTCTCGGTCTTGCCCGGCTGGACGGCGACCTGCTGCTTGCCGACCGTGACGGTGGCCGCCTCGTCACCGGTGTTGGTGACGGACACCCGCACGCCGTTGCTGGCGCACTCCTCCTTGGCGGAGCTGTCGATCAGCGCGCCCTTGCCCTGCTTCCAGGTGGCCTTGGCGCCGGCCGCGACGTTCACCTTGGTGGAGCCGGCCAGGATCATGGTCTGGCTGTGGCGGCCGCGGTTGTCCACCTTGCTCATGAAGACCCGGCCGCTGAGCACGGTGGCCTCGGCGGTGGCGTTGATGGCGGCCTTGCCGTCCGGGGTGCCGGCCGGCACGTCCAGGTACAGCGGGGTGTCCTTGTTGATCGGGCCCGCCAGGGCGCCACCGACCGGCTTGTTGTCCTTGTCCAGCAGCTTGACCTTGTCCGCGGCGTCGCCGGTGACGGTCAGCTTGACCTCGTTCGCGCTGGAGTTCAGCAGGAACGGGCCGAGCTTGCCGCCCGACTTGCCGGAGACCGAGTCCGGGGCGAGGGTCAGCGAGGGCTTCGGCTCGGCCGCGACACCCTTGTTGGCGTCGCCGACGAGGTAGTCGCGGAGCTTCTTGGCCTTGTCGTTGCGCGGGACGGCGTTCTTGTTGTCCGAGAACTTCCAGATCGCGGCCTGGGTGCCGGCGGCGGCGTCCGCCTCGCTCAGACCGTCGACGTGGATGGCCGTGGCCAGGGAGGCCAGGCTGGCCTGCGGGTACGAGTTGTCCAGGATCCAGCGGATCTTGGGGGCGTTCGCGTTGCTGTTGAGCGAGCTCGCGGCCCAGTCCGCCTCGTGGTACTTGGCGTTGCTGTCCAGGTAGACCGGGTTGTCGAAGTCGATGCAGTACGTCCGGAGCTTCTCGCCCGCGTCCGTCTTGAGGGTGAACAGGCCGCCGTCGACGGTCCCCTTGCCCTCGACGTCGATCTTCTCGCCGAGCATCTCGTTCTGGACCTCGGCGGTCACGCCCGAGGTCGGTGCGCCGGCCGCGGCCGCCGCACCGGCCGCGAACAGGCCTCCGCCCAGCGCCAAGCTGGTCGTGAGCATGACAGTGGTTATCCGGGACAGACTCAGCCCCTGCCTCTGGAACATCTGGGATCCCTCCGGGCCGGGCCGCACCGAGTGGGCAGTCCCCGCCGACTTGCCGATCCGCGCGTGCCCCCTGTGGCACTGCTGCGGGTATGAACCAGACGAATCCTATTGAGCCCCGGAGGCCCCGAAACCCCCATGCGAAATCAGGACGATTCCGTATCTGGATCGTTATCAATCCCCTCAGGTCCCACACAAGCTGACGGCCCGACAGAAACTCACGGACGGTTTTCTGTTATGCGGTCGGATTGCGCGTGCGGGCGCAACGACGTTCTCGATCAACATATTTGTCGACAGGGAAGGTCACCCGACCGGTCAGGTCGGCACATCCGCGGCGCCACCTCCCCGTGCCCTCCCGTCCACCTCCCCCGGTTCCCCCGCGACCGGCCTCCCGCCGGGCGGCAGCGCCCGCACGGCGGGTGCCGCCACCGCCGCCGGGGTCGCCGGGGAGCCCGCCCCGGACCGCGACGAGGAGCCCCTGCGCGCCTCCACCGCGCTGACGATCCACTCCGGCACCACCTCGTCACCCGTCTCCGCCCCGGCCGGCCCGGGGCCGCCCGGCGGCTGCCCGCGCACCCCCGCCGCCCACCGGAACGCCGTGGTACCACGGGTGAGGTCGTGTCCGACCGATCGCGCGTCGATCTCGGCCCGGCTGCGCCTCACCTCCCCGTCCGCCCACTCCCGCACCCGCAGCCGGCCGCTCACCAGCACCGGATCCCCCTTGGCCAGCGAGCCGATCAGATTGACCGCCAGCGCCCGCCGGGCCGTCACCGTCACCCACTGCGTCTCGCCGTCCACCCAGCACTCGCGCTGCCGGTCGTACCGCCGCTCGGTGCAGGCGAGCCGGAAGTTGGCCATCGGCACCCCGCCGCCGGTTTCGCCGTAGCTCACCTCCGTCGCCACATTGCCGACCACCGTCACATGCGTCTCGTTCACGGCACACCCTCCGTTCCCGCCGATGCACCGTACGGAATCGACCGGTGCGCCTTGAGCGTGCACTTCGGGGGAAATCCCGGCCACCGAGTTCCGAAATCCTGTGGATAACTCGGGCCTGTGGAAACTTTTGTCACTCGCGGGGGTGAATTTCAGCCTCCCGCAGCCTCTGCATGGCCCGAATCTTCGCGGCCATGACAACAAACCCGCTGCTCGCCGCCCCGCCGGCACGCCCCGGAAGCCACCGGGGAACAGGCTCCGGAACGCACCCGGACGGCCGTCCGCGCACGTCATCCGACCGGCGCAACGGCGATAAAGACCCCCCACCCGCCCCGTCGGCGGCACATTCTCCGTGCCGAATCCATAACGGGTGAGGAGGCAGCCCCGTAACGACTGCACAACGTCCGGCGCGGAACACTCCCAGACCGCTGCACTCACGGCCTTCACCTGCGATTATCGGACCGCTCCACCGAACCGACACACCAACGGCGGTGTCGTCACACCCGGCCGGGGAAGCGGTCACCCTTATCCTGTCCCCGACAGGGCGAGGGCCCACCACCCCCACCCCCACCCTCAGGTACGGGGCCGGACAGCGCGCGCCCCGGCGCCCGCCAGCCCGATCCCGGCCACGGTCGCGCCCGCCAGGGCGCCGCCCGTCCCGCCCCCATAGCTCAGCGGATAGAGCACCCGCCTTCTAAGCGGTAGGTCGCAGGTTCGAATCCTGCTGGGGGCACCATCCGGCAATTCCGCAGGCCACCGCTCCGGCGGACACCATCCGTGTCCGTTCCGGACCACCCGGTCATCCCGTACACCAACCGTTCCGCGCACCCTTCGCGCAGAACTCGTGACGATGCGTATCGCGGCCGCCGTGAAACAGGACCGAAAACGGGGTCAATCGGAACAACCGGAATTCCCGGTGAATCCCCCGCCCCGCACGCGTCGGAGCACGCGCCGTCCCCGACGGCCGAGCCGGTCGGACCCGATCCGATCCGACCGGACCGGACCGGACCGGCGCACTCCGGCTCGGACCCGCCTAGCCCGCCAGCCCGGCCAGATAGGCGTCCAGCAGCTCCGCCTGCCGCTCCGCGGGGAACTCCTCCGGAGCGAACAGCGCCTGCACCACCAGACCCAGCACGAAGGCCTGCGCCCCCGCGGCGAGCGCCGCCGGGTCGGCCTGCGCCGGGAGCTCCCCCAGTCGCTGGGCGTCCGCGACGTGCGCCGTGAGCGCGGTGCGCGAGCGCGCGTAGCGGCCCGCGTGCGCGGCCGCCAGCTCCGGGTCGGCCAGGGCGTGGTCCCAGGAGCCGACCCAGATCCGGTTGTCGGCCGCGGCCTCGCCGTCCAGCGGCAGCACGTCCAGGAGCGAGGCCCGCACCCGGGCCAGCCCGGCCGGCGGCTGGCCGTCGGCCGGGGCGGTGCGCCGGGGCCGGGCCAGCGAGCGCCGGTCCAGCTCCTCCAGCGCATGGCTGAGCAGCGCCCGCTTGTTCGGGAAGTAGTGCGTCAGCATCCCGGTGGAGGCACCCAGTTCGGCGGCCACCGCGCGCAGGGTCAGCCCCTCGAAGCCCCGGGTGGAGAGCACCCGCCACACCCCCTCGGAAACATCCGAGCGTCGGGCGTCATGGTCTCCACGGGCCGGTGTCATGGGGGCTATCGTACATACCAAACGTTTGTTATGAATGGTTCCGCCAACCTCAGCACCACCCGTGAAAGGCCGCCCGTGTTTGCCGTACCGCTCACCGAGAACGCCGAACTGCGCCCGCTGGAGCCCTGGCAGGCCCCCGAGTTCCTGACCCACCTCGACCGCGCCCGCGCCCACACCGACCCGTGGATCCCCTGGGCGACCTTCTCGGTCGACCTGGACTCCGCCCGCGCCACCCTCCAGCGCTACTCCGACGGCCTGAACGCCGACCAGAAGCGGATCTACGGCATCTGGCTGGACGGCACGCTGGTCGGCGGCGTGATGTTCGTGAGCTTCGACGCCCGGTCCGGCGTCTGCGAGATCGGCGCCTGGACGGAACCGGCCGGCGAGGGCCACGGGCTGATCACCGCCGCCGTCAAGCTGCTGCTCGACTACGCCTTCGCCACCCGCGGAATGCACCGCGCCGAGTGGTGGTGCTCCTCCGTCAACGCCCGCAGCCGGGCCGTCGCCGAGCGGGTCGGCATGACCCGCGACGGCGTGCTGCGCGAGTGGTACCCGTACAACGGGGTCCGCTACGACAAGGAGATCTGGGCCATCCTGGCCTCCGAGTGGACGGCCGCCGCCCAGGGCTGAGCCGCCCGCGAAAGCGGCGGGGCCCGGTGGACACCTCCGTGCCACCGGGCCCCGCCGCTCCAACACCGTCCAGCTCGAACCCCCTCGCTCGAACACCGCCCCGCTCGAACTCCCTCGCTCAGGCCGCCCGGGCCCCGACCGCCGGGCGCTCCGCCGCCACCCCGGCCGGCGGCTCGGCGGCCCCGCCCTCCCCGGCACCCGGGACCGCACCCGCATCCGCACCCGCATCCGCATCCAGGGCCGCGCCGCCGACCACCCGCAGCCGCCACACCAGCAGCACCACCAGCACCAGCACCCCGCCGGCCGACAGGAAGACCACGTCCACGGCGTCGGTGAAGCTGCGCACCGCGTGCTCGCGCGCGGTCCCGGTGAGCGTCCGGACGGCGCCCAGCGGCCGGCCCTGCTCGCCGTCCGCGAAGACCCTGGTCAGCACGGTGCCGAACACCGCCGCCCCCAGCGCGTTGCCGAGGTTCTGGAAGAACCGGATGCCGGTGGTCGCCACGCCCAGCTGGTGCACCGGCGCGGCCTGCTGCACCACCACGATCAGCTGGCCGATCAGCTGACCCAACCCGCAGCCCAGCAGGGCGAGTTCGGCCATCACCGCGGGCAGCGCGGTGGTCGGCCCGCTCAGGCCGAGCAGCAGCAGGGCGAGCGCCGCGCAGCCCGCGCCGGCCAGCAGGAAGGTCCCCAGCGAGTGGCCCCGGGCGAGCAGCCGGCCGACGGCCAGGCCGGAGACCGTCATCCCGGCCGCCATCGGGATCAGGTACAGGCTGGCGGTGGTCGGGGCGACGCCCCGGGCGAGCTGGAGGTAGAGCATCACCTGGACGATCGCGCCGATCATGCCCATCCCGACCAGGCCCTGGATCGCGAAGCCCAGCCGCACCACCGGGATCCGGAACAGCGACAGCGGGAGCACCGGCGCGGCGGCGACGGCCTGGCGCCACAGGAAGAGGCCGAACGCGGCGACCGTGCCGAAGGCCAGCCCGAGGATCACCGGGGACGTCCAGGCGTAGTCCTTGCCGCCCCACTCGGTGACCAGCAGCAGCCCGACCGCGAACGCCGCGGCCAGGGCGGAGCCGAGGAAGTCCAGGCCGCCGCGGCCGGTCGCCCTCGGCAGCCTGATCACCAGGGCGACACCGACCAGCACCACCAGGCAGAGCGGCAGGTTGACGTAGAAGATCCAGCGCCAGCTGACGTGGTCGGCGAGCAGCCCCCCGACCAGCGGGCCGACCGACATGCCCAGTCCCGCGACGATCCCGCCCATGGCGCTGCCCTTGGCGTTGGCGCGCCCGCCCGGCTCCTTGAACTGGGCGATGACGACCATGGTGACGCTCATCAGCCCGCCGCCGCCGATGCCCTGGACGGCCCGGAAGGCGATCAGCTGGCCCATCGACTGCGCCGCTCCGCACAGCGCCGAACCGAGCGTGAAGGTGGCGACCGCCCCGAGGAGCACGCGCTTGGCGCCGTAGGAGTCGCACAGCTTGCCGTAGAGCGGCAGCAGCGCGGTGGCGGCGAGGGCGAACGCGCTGATCAGCCAGGGCAGCCGGTCGACGCCGTGGACCGGGTCGAGGTCGCGGACGATCGGCACGGTGGCCGCCGAGACGATGTTCATGTCGAGCACGGCCAGCACGATCGTGACCAGGCAGAGCAGCATGCCCGCCCTGCGTCGGCCGGGTGTCATCGGCGCGGTGGCGTCGGGCGGTGCGGGTACGGCGGTGGCCATGGTCAAGTCCCCCCAGGGTCGGTCGAGTTCGCGTCGGGGCCGGGGTGGCCGGCGGCGCGTCCTCACCATGGCAGCATTTTTGTACCCGGTCAATTCTTCATCCCGACCAATCTTTCAGCCCAGCCAATCTTTCTACCTGACCAATCTTTCGGACCGGTCAACATTTGAGCCTGGTACAGTCCCCAGCATGGCGATGCGACCCGCACAGGACCCCGGCTCCGACGTCGACCTGGACGCGCTCCCGCTGCGCGAGCGCAAGAAGCTCCAGACCGGCATGCGGATCTTCCGCACGGCCATCGCGCTCTTCACCGAGCGCGGCTTCGACCAGGTCTCGGTCGCGGAGATCGCCGCCGCCGCCGAGGTGTCCAAGATGACCGTCTTCAACTACTTCCCCACCAAGGAAGAGCTGGTCATGCGCCCGATGGAGCAGCACCTCGACGAGCCCGCCCGGGCGGTGCGCGACCGCGCCCCGGGCAGCTCCGCGGCGACGGCGCTGCGCGAGCAGTTCCTCGCCGCGCTGGAACGCTTCGACCCGGCCTCCGGACTGAACGACGACCGGATCGTGCTCGACGTGGTCCGGCTGATCCACCGCACCCCGGCACTGACCGCCCGGGCCACCCACGGCTTCGACCTGCTGGCGCACGCCGCGCTCTCCGCCGAACTGATCGCCCAGGACCCGGCCCACGACGAGCTCACCGCCCGGGTCGCCACCGCCCAGGCGCTGGCCGTCCGGGTCGCGCTGATCGCCGCCAACCACCGGCGGATGCTCGCCGGTGAGCGGGCCGCCGACGCCCTGCCCACCGCGCTGGAGGAGGCCCGCCGCGCCTTCGCCCTGCTCGAACACGGCCTCGGCGACTACTGCACCCGTGCCGCCTGAGAGAGTTGGCGCACCACGACCGACCGGAGGTGCGCATGGACCAGCCGCTGCTCACGCGGGACCGCTCCGCCCTGCCCGCGCAGGCCGAGGGCCTCAACGCGTACGTCGGCGAGGACGGCGTCGCCGTCCTGGAGTTCGCCCGCCCGCACCGCCGCAACGCGGTGACCCTGGCGATCTGGCAGGCGCTGCCCAAGGTGCTGGAGCAGCTGGCCGGCCACGAGGGCGTGCGCGTCCTGCTGCTCACCGGCGCCGGCAACACCTTCAGCGCGGGCGCGGACATCGCCGAACTCTCCGAGGTGTACGGCGATCCGGAGCGCGCGGAGGCCTACCACGCGACCAACGTCGCCGCCGAGGAGGCGCTGGCGGCCTTCCCGCACCCGACCCTCGCCGTGGTGCACGGTGCCTGCGTCGGCGGCGGCTGCCAGCTCGCCGTCGCCTGCGACCTGCGGTTCGTCGCCGAGGACGCCCGGCTCGGGATCACCCCGGCCAAGCTCGGCGTGGTCTACTCGGCGGTGCCGACCGTACGGCTGTCCCGGCTGATCGGCCCGGCCCGGGCCAAGTACCTGCTGTTCTCCGGCGAGTTGGTGGCCGGCCGGGACGCCCTGCCGCTGGGCCTCGCCGAACGCGTCCTGCCGGACGCCGAACTGGACGCCGCCGCACTGGACTTCGCCCGGGTGCTGACCCTCCGCTCGACCCAGACCATCGGCGCGGCCAAGGCCGTCCTGGACGCCCCGCCCGAGCGGGCGGACGAGGTCCTGGCCCCCTGGCTGCTCCGCTCCCGGGAGGGCTCGGACATCCGCGAGGGCCTGACGGCCTTCCTGGAGGGCCGTCCCGCCCGGTTCTGAGCCGGGCCCGCCACCAACCCGCCACCGGACCGCCCCTTCACGCCCCTTCACGCCCCCGGAGCACCCACCCCGATGACGACCGAGGCCGCGCCCACCGCCCCCACCAGCCGGACGATCTGGGCCCGCCGGATCACCGACGGCCTGGAGCCGAAGAACGTGATCATCGCGCTGCTCCCGGTGCTGGGCGGCCTCCGCTACGGCCTGCCGGGCATCGGCTGGGCGCTGTTCGCCATCCTGTTCGCCGCCGTCGTCCCGACCCTGATCATCCGGCACGGCATGCGCAAGGGCACCGTGGCGGACCGCCACGTCGGCCACCGGCAGCGCCGGCTGACCGTCTTCCCGCTCATCATGGGCTCGGTGCTGCTCAGCTTCGCGGTGATGATCGGACTGGACGCCCCGGCCGACCTGACCGCGCTGGTCCTGGCGATGTTCGCCTCGCTGGTCCCGATCCTGGTGATCACCGCCTGGTGGAAGGTCTCCGTCCACACCGCCGTGGCCACCGGCGCGGTGGTCTGCCTCGCCATCGCACTGGGCCCGCTCTGGCTGCTGCTCGCCCCGCTGGTTCCGGCGATCGGCTGGTCCCGGGTGGTGCTGCGGGACCACACCGCCGCGCAGACGGTCGTCGGCGCGGTGGTGGGCGCGCTCACCGCCGGGCTCACCTTCTGGCTGGCCCGCTGAGTCAGCGGATCGGCACCCCCGAGATCGCCCGGGCGATCACCAGCCGCTGGATCTCGCTGGTCCCCTCGAAGATCGAGTAGATCGCGCTGTCCCGGTGCATCCGCTCCACCGGGTACTCCCGGGTGAAGCCGTTGCCGCCGAGGATCTGCATCGCCTGCGCGGTCACGTACTTGGCGGTCTCACCGGCGTACAGCTTGGACATCGAGCCCTCGGCCGCCGTGAAGGGCTGGTTGTTGGCCGCCATCCAGGAGGCGCGCCACACCAGCAGCCGGGCCGCGTCGATCCGGGTCCTCATGTCGGCGAGCTGGAAGGCCACGCCCTGGTTGTCGATGATCGGCCGGCCGAACTGCTCGCGCGTCCTCGCGTAGTCCAGCGCCACCTCGTACGCGGCCCGGGCGATGCCGATCGCCTGCGCGCCGACGGCCGGACGGGAGGCCTCGAAGGTGGCCATCGCCGCGTTGCCCCTGCCCCCCGGGCGCTTGACGCCCTCGCGGGCCCGGGCCAGGCGCTCGTCCAGCTTCTCCTTGCCGCCGAGCAGGCAGCTGCCGGGCACCCGGACGCCGTCCAGCACGACCTCGGCGGTGTGCGAGGCGCGGATGCCGTGCTTCTTGAACTTCTGGCCCTGGCTCAGTCCGGGGGTGCCGGGCGGGACGACGAAGGAGGCCTGGCCCTTCGCGCCGAGCGCCGGGTCAACGGTGGCGACCACCACGTGGACGGCGGCTATCCCGCCGTTGGTGGCCCAGGTCTTGGTGCCGTTCAGCACCCACTCGTCCGCGGCCTCGTCGTACACCGCCCGGGTGCGCAGCGCCGAGACGTCGGAGCCGGCGTCCGGCTCGGAGGAGCAGAAGGCCGCCACCTTGACGTCCTCGGGCGTGCCGAACATCTGCGGGGTCCAGGTGCCGATCTGCTCGTCGGTGCCGTTGGCCAGCACCGCGACGGCGGCCAGGGTGGTGCCGACGATGGACAGCCCGATGCCGGCGTCGCCCCAGAACAGTTCCTCCATGGCGATCGGGATGCCGACGCCGGAGGGGTCGAAGTACTGCTGGGCGTAGAAGTCCAGCGAGTAGATGCCCAGCTTGGCGGCCTCCTGGATGACCGGCCAGGGGGTCTCCTCGCGCTCGTCCCACTCGGCCGCGGCCGGGCGCATCACGTCGGCGGCGAAGCCGTGCAGCCAGTCGCGTACGGCGAGCTGGTCCGCGCCCGGGTCCAGCGAGAACGTGCTGCTCATGGTGCGTGCCTCCGAAGACGTGTGCGGCCGACCGGGGTGTTACCTCGGGTAACATCGTGGGAGTCTGCTACTGATTGGTAACCGGTGTCAACGCCCAGGCAGACCCCGCCGAACCCGATCCCGAGGAGCAGCGCATGTCCCGAGAGCCCCGCCGCGAGCAGCTGCTCAACGCCGCCGACCGGGTCATCCAGCGCGAGGGGCCGGGCGCCAGCATGAACGCCATCGCCGCCGAGGCCGGGATCACCAAACCGATCCTCTACCGCCACTTCGGCGACCGGAACGGCCTGATCAGAGCCCTGACCGAACGTCACACCGGCGGGCTGCTGGCCGCCGTCCGGGCCGCCCTCGCCGAACCGCTGGAACGCCGCGACCGGGTCGAACACGTCCTGGACACCTACCTCGCCGGCATCGAGGCCCGCCCCCAGGTCTACCGGCTGCTCACCCACCCCGAGCCCGGCGACCCCAGCAGCGCGGGCAACGCGCTCGCCCCCGCGCTCAAGCAGATCGCCGAGGAGATCACCAGGGCCGTGCGGAGCCAGGTCGACCTCGGCGCCGACCGCGACCTGCTCGCCGAGGCCTGGGGCCGCGGCATCACCGGCATGGTGCTGGCCGCCGGGGACTGGTGGCTGGAGACCAGGCCCTGCTCCCGCACCCGGATGGTGCAGGCGCTGGCCGACCTGCTCTGGGGCCGACTCGCCGCCGCCGCGGACCTGCCGACCGCCGTCCCGCCGACCGCGCCCGAGCCGACCGCCGACTGAGGCCCGCGTCGCCCGACAGCGTCCGCCGACCGGAGCGCCCCTCCCCGAGCCGACCGCCGACCGCCGAACGCCGACCGCCGACCGCCGACCGCCGAGGGAACCGTCCGGCGCCCGAACTCTTGTGCCGCGCACGACAGTCCGGGCATCATCGGGCCCCACCCCCACCCCTGCCGTGCGAGGTCCCCGATGCGCCTGCGCCGCACCGCCGTCGCCCTGCTGCTCGCCGCCACCGCCGTCCTCACCGCCGTCCCGGCCTCGGCCCACGGCGGGCAGCCGGGCCGTTCCCCCGCCCCGGACCGCTTCCCCACCGGCACGGTCACCGCCGCCGACGGCCGCACCTCCCTCACCGACGCCCAGGGCCGCCGCCTGCGGCTGCGCGGCTTCAACCTCGACAAGTACGCCGAGGCCACCCCCGCCGACCTCGACTCCGTCGCCGCCCAGGGCTTCACCCTGGTGCGGCTGCCGGTCTCCTGGACGAGGCTGGAGCCCGGGCGCGGCCGCCTCGACCCCGCCGAACTGCACCGCGTGCAGCGGCTCCTCGACCGGGCCGACCGGCTGGGCCTGCTGGTCCTGATCGACTTCCACCAGGACGTCTACGGGCCGAAGTTCGGCGGCGGCACCAACGGCGTGCCCGTCTGGGCCACCCGGGACGACGACCTGCCGTTCACCCCCGACCCGGACGACTGGTTCGCCGGCTACTTCCAGCCCGCCGTCCAGGCCGCCTTCCGGCACCTCTACGACGACCCCGACCTGCGCGCCTGGCAGGCCGACTTCTACACCCGGCTCGCCCGCGAACTGCGCGGCCACAGCTCACTGTTGGGCTACGACCTGTTCAACGAGCCGTTCGGCCCGGTGGACGGCGACCCGAGCGACCCGGCCGTGCTGGCCGCCGCCTCCGCCGCCCTGGAGCAGGGCCGGCTCGCCGACATGTACCGCCGCCTGATCACGGCCGTGCGCCGGGTCGACTCCCGCTCCTGGCTGTTCGTGGAGCCGACCGTGCTGGTCGGCCAGGGCGTACCCACCCGGCTGCCCGGCTTCGCCGACCCGCGCCCCGGCGCACCCCGGCTCGGCTACGCGCCGCACTTCTACGACACCGCGGTCGAGGGCGGCGCCGACTGGGACCCGGCCGGCGGCTTCGTGGAGCAGTACACCGCCGCGATCACCGGCTACCCGGCCGCCCACCGCCTGCCCGTCCTGGTCGGCGAGTGGGGCCCGCCGAACTCCCGCACCCCGGGCAACGCCGAGCTGGTCCGCCGTCAGGTCACCGCGATGGACGGCTTCGCCGAGGGCTGGACGATGTGGTACTGGTGCCGGGGCACCGGCGGCTACTGCGCGCTCGACCCGGCCGGACGCCCCGCCCCCGGCGACGAACCCGCCTTCGGCCCGTACCCGGTGGCCGTCGCGGGCACCGAGGTCCGGACGGCCGCCACCACCGTGGGCTGGCGCTCGGACGGCACCGGGCGCGGCAGCGAGATCCTGCTGCCCCCGGCCGCGTTCCCGCACGGGGCCGATGTCACCGTCGCCCCCGCCGGCGCCCGGGTCGAGGTCGAACAGCCGACCGGCGGGCGGGCGGGAACCGTACGCGTCCGGCTCCCGCACGCCCACCGGGGCACAACCGTGACGGTCACGCTCACCGCTCGATGAGCGGACCGAGCGGAACGAGCGGAACGAGCGGGCCGAGCGGGCCGAACGGAACGAGCAGCACGCGCGGGACGGTCACGCCAGTCCCCGGCGGGCCAGCAGCGGCCCGGTCTCCGGCGCCCGGCCGACCACCGCGCGGAAGGACTCCAGCGGGTCCCGGCTGAACCCGCGCGCCAGCAGCTCCCGCCGGAACAGCTCGCCGCTCTCCCGCACCGGGCGCCCGTTGCCCTCGAACCACTGCACGGTGTCGGCGTCCAGCACCTCCGACCAGATGTACGCGTAGTACGCCGCGCTGTAGCCGCTGGAGAAGATGTGCTGGAAGTACGCCGTCCGGTAGCGCGGCGGGATCGCGTCCACCGCGATCCCGGCCGCCGCGAGCGCCCGCGCCTCGAACTCCTCGGCGTCCGCGATCTCCTCGCCCTGCGGCACGGTGTGCCAGGCCCAGTCCAGCAGCGTGGCCGCCAGGCACTCGACCGTCCGGAAGCCCTGCCCGAAGCCCTCGGCCGCCGTCATCCGCTCGACCAGCTCGGCCGGCAGCGGCTCCCCGGTCGCGTGGTGGCGGGCGTAGTTGGCCAGCACCTCGGGCCGGACCATCCACATCTCGTTGACCTGCGAGGGGAACTCGACGAAGTCCCGGGGCACCGCGGTGCCCGAGAACAGCGGGTAGCGCACGTCCGAGAACAGCCCGTGCAGCGCGTGCCCGAACTCGTGGAACAGCGTGCGCACCTCGTCCCAGTCCATCAGCACCGGCTCGCCGGGCGCCGGACGCGGGATGTTGAGGTTGTTCAGCACCACCGACCGCTGCCCGGTCAGCCCGGACTGGGAGACCAGCGCGTCCATCCAGGCACCGCCGCGCTTGGACGCCCGGGCGTGGAAGTCGCCGATGAACAGGCCCAGCGGGCTGCCGTCCTCCTCGAACACCTCGAAGACCCGGGCGTCCGGGTGGTGGGCCGTCAGGTCCGGCCGCTCGGTGAAGCTCACCCCGTACGCCAGGTTCGCGGCGAAGAAGACGCCGTCCCGCAGCACCCGCTCCAGCTCGAAGTACGGGCGCAGCACCGCCGCGTCCACCTGGTAGGAGCTCTGCCGGACCTTCTCCGAGTAGTACGCCCAGTCGTGCGCGGCGAGCTCCCCGATCCCGTCCGCGGCGGCCGCCCGGGCCAGCTCCCCGGCCTCCCGCCGGGCCATCGCCACGGCCGGGCCGACCAGCCGGGACAGCAGGCCGGAGACCGCCTCGACGGTGCCGGACGTCTCGTCCGCCACCACGTACGCGGCGTGGCTCGGGTACCCCAGCAGCGCGGCCCGCTCGGCGCGCAGCGTTGCCATCCGGATCGCCAGCGGGCCGTTGTCCTCGGCGCCCCGGCCGAGCGAGGCGGCCAGCAGCCGCTCGCGCACCGAGCGGTCGTCGAGCCGGGCCAGTTCGGCCTGGCCGGAGGTGCTCCGCAGGCTCAGCACGTAGCCGCCCGGGCGGCCGAGCACCCGGGCGTTCTCCGCGGCCCCGGCGACGGCGCCCTCGGACAGTCCGGCCAGTTCCCCGGCGGAGTCCAGCACCAGCGCGGCGGAGCGGGTGGCGGCGTTCACGTTCTGCTGGAACGTCGTTCCGAGCGCCGCGAGTTCGGCGTTCAGCTCGCGCAGCCGGGCCTGCTCGGCCTCGCCCAGCCGGGCACCGGAGCGCACGAAGGCGGTGTACCGGCGCTCCAGCAGCCGCAGCGACTCCGGGTCCAGTCCGAGCCCGGCGCGGGCCTCGTGGAGCGCCTCGATCCGGGCGAACAGCGCGAGGTCCAGGTGGATGGCGTCGTGGTGGGCGGCGAGCAGCGGGCTGACCTTCGCCTCCACCTCGTCCAGCACGTCGGTGGTGTCCGAGGAGGACTGGTTGCGGAACACCGCGTCGACCCGGCGCAGCAGTTCCCCGGAGCGCTCCAGGGCCACCAGGGTGTTCTCGAAGGTCGGCAGGCTCCGGTCGGCGGTGATCGCCGCGATCTCGGCCAGCTGCTCGGCCATTCCCCGCTCGTACGCGGGCAGGTAGTGCTCCTCGCGGATCTCGGCGAACGGCGGGAGCTCGTAGACCAGCGGACTGGCCTGGAAGAACGGGTTCTCGGTCATTTCGCGAACCCTACGCCGTGTCACCCGCCCTGCCCACGCGGTTCACCACCCCTGCGGAACACCCGCCGGGGCCGTCCCGCCGGGCGCCGCCGTGCCCGCCTGCCACGCGTTGTCACACCCACCCGTTAACGTCGACGGCGCGGGCCCGTCGGTCGCGGGCCGCCGCGCGCCCGCCCGCGGGCCCGCACCCCCCGTACCCGTCCCCGCACGCCCGACCGCGCGCCGGAGAGGAGCAGCCCCCGTGGCACCCAGGACCGCCCTCGCGCCCGACCCGCACGGCCCCGGCGGCCGGCTCCAGGCACTGGACGACGCGGGCGCCCCGCTCGGCCCGCCGGAGACCGTCCGCGACCTCGCCACCGCCGTCGCCTCCCGGGAGGCCGCCGACCACCCGCGCTGGGTCTGGGCCGCCACCGACTCCGGGTACGCCCCGCTGCTGCCGCAGCTGCCCGACCGGCTCGCCCGCGGCCACGACCTGCGGCTGGTCGAGGCGCTGCTGCTGGCGCACGAGGGCCGGTTCGGCGCGCCCCGGTCGCTCGGCGCCGCCTGGGCCCGGCTGCGCGGCCTGCCCGTCCCGGCGGACCTGCCCGAACCGGGCCTGTCCGACGCCGACGACGGCCAGGACACCCTGTTCGCCCCCGACCGGCTGCAACTGCCGCCCGGCGCCGACCCGTTGGCGGCCGTGGTCGCCGTCCACGCCGAACAGCAGCGCCGGATCGCCGCCCTCGCCGACCCGGGCGCCCGGCAGCGGTTCCGGCTGCTGGTCGCCGCCGAGTCGGCCGGCGCCCTGGTGGCCGCCGAGATGGCCCACGACGGCCTGCCCTGGCGGGCCGACGTCCACGACCACCTGCTCACCGAGCTGCTCGGCCCCCGCCCGACCGTCCCCGGCACCCAGCCCAGGATCCTCGCCGAGCTCGCCGTCAACCTCCAGCAGGCGCTCGGCGCCAAGCCCTTCAACCCCGACTCCCACACCCAGGTGCTGCGCGCCTTCGCCGAGGCGGGCATCCAGCTCGGCTCCACCCGCTCCTGGGAGCTCAAGGGCATCGACCACCCGGCCGCGCAGCTGCTGGTCCGCTACAAGGAGCTGTCCCGGATCCACGTCGCGCACGGCTGGGCCTGGCAGGACGCCTGGGCCCGCGGCGGCCGCTTCCGGCCCGAGTACGTGGTCGGCGGCGTGGTCTCCGGCCGCTGGGCCAGCCGCGGCGGCGGCGCCCTGCAGATCCCGCGGATCCTGCGCCGCGCCGTGGTCGCCGACCCGGGCTGGCTGCTGGTCGTCGCCGACGCGGCCCAGCTGGAGCCCCGGGTGCTCGCCGCGCTCTCCCAGGACGCCGGGCTGGCCCGCACCGCCGCCGGCGGCGACCTGTACGAGGCGCTCGCCGCCCACGCCTTCCAGGGCGACCGGGACAAGGCCAAGCTCGGCCTGCTCGGCGCCATGTACGGCCAGACCAGCGGCGACATCGGCCCGCTGCTCAACACCCTGCACCGGCGCTACCCGGCCGCGATGGGCTACGTCGAGGCCGCCGCCCGCACCGGCGAGGACGGCGGCGTGGTCGCCTCGCGGCTCGGCCGGGTCTGCCCGCCGGCCTCCGCCGACTTCCTCGACCTCACCGAGGGGGACGCCGCGGGCGAGGCCGGCGGCCGCACCGCCCGTGCCCGCGGCCGGTTCACCCGCAACTTCGTCATCCAGGCCAGCGCCGCCGACTGGGCGCTGGCCCTGCTCGCCGCGCTGCGCCGCCGGCTGAACGACCTGCCGGCGTCCGGCCCGGCGGACCGCCCTCACCTGGTGTTCTTCCAGCACGACGAGGTGGTCGTGCACACCCCGGCGAACCTCGCCGACGAGGTGGCCGCCGCCGTCGCCGAGGCGGCCGACGAGGCCCGCCGGCTGGTGTTCGGCGACACCCCGGTGCGCTTCCCGCTCAGCACGGCGGTGGTGGACTGCTACGCGGACGCCAAGTGAGCGGACGCCGGGCGCGCCCGCACCGTCCGGCCCGGCCCCGGGCGGCCCTGCGCCGGACGGTCAGAGCTTCCTGAACCCGCGCGCGTCCTCGGCCGCCGCGACCACCTCGGCCAGGTCCGCCCCGGTCGAGGCGGTGACGGCGGCGGCCACCGCGCCCTCCACGAACGGCGCGTCCGCCAGCCGCACGCCGGGGCGCGGCTCGTCCTCCAGCACCGTGACGGCGGTGAGCACCGAGCTGCCGAGGTCCGGCAGCACGACCACGCCCGCCCCGGCGTCGGCCCGCGCGATCGCCCCGGCGATCAGGTCGTAGCTGGTGCCGAGCCCGCCGTCCTCGGTGCCGCCCGCGACGACCACCCGCACGCCGTCCGGGGCGAGTTCGCCGAGCAGCTCGCGCAGCCCCTCCGCGAGCCGGGCGCTGTGCGAGACCAGAACAATGCCCACGTTCTCACTCATGCGGCCGACCCTACGGCCGGAACCGACTGCTCCGGGAGAGTGATCGGAATCCCGCGTGTCGCACCCCGTGCCCCCCACCCCCGTCTGGCGTAGCGTCGGGTCGACGGCATCGACCGCCGTGGCGTCCTCACCCCGGTCACCAAGGGAGCGAAGAGCGTTGAAGAAGCTGATCAACACCCCGGAGAGCGTCCTGGAGGACGCGCTGGCCGGAATCGCCGCCGCCCATCCGGAGCTGGCGGTGGACGTCCCCAACCGGGTGATCACCCGGGCCGCCCGCCCGGCCGGTCCCAAGGTCGCGCTGATCTCCGGCGGCGGCTCCGGCCACGAGCCGCTGCACGGCGGCTTCGTCGGCCCGGGCATGCTCGACGCCGCCTGCCCCGGCGAGGTGTTCACCTCGCCCGTCCCGGACCAGATGCTGGCCGCCGCCAAGGCCGTGGAGAACGGCGCCGGCGTGGTCTTCGTGGTGAAGAACTACACCGGCGACGTGATGAACTTCGAGCTCGCCGCCGAACTCGCCGCCGAGGAGGGCCTGGAGGTCCGCACCGTCCTGGTCAACGACGACGTCGCGGTCGAGGACTCCACCTGGACGGCCGGGCGCCGGGGCACCGGCGCGACCGTGCTGGTGGAGAAGACGGCCGGCGCGCTGGCCGAGCGCGGAGCCCCGCTGGACGAGGTCGCCGCCCTGGGCGAGCGGGTCAACGCCGCCTCCCGCTCCTTCGCGATCGCGCTCACCGCGGCCACCGTCCCGGCCGCCGGCAAGCCCGGCTTCGACCTGCCCGAGGACGAGATCGAGGTCGGCGTCGGCATCCACGGCGAGCCCGGCCGCCGGCGGGAGAAGCTCCGCCCGGCCCGCGAGCTGGCCGCCGAGGTGGTCGAGACCGTCCTGGCCGACCACCACCTGACCCCGGGCGACGAGGTGATCGCCCTGCTCAACGGCCTCGGCGCGACCCCGCTGCTGGAGCTGTACGTGGTCTACGGCGAGGTCGCCGCCAGGCTCGCCGAGCGCGGCATCACGGTGGCCCGCAGCCTGGTCGGCAACTACGTCACCAGCCTCGACATGGCGGGCTTCTCGCTCACCCTCACCAAGGCCGACGCCCAGCTGCTGGAACTCTGGGACGCCCCGGTCGACACCCCCGCCCTGAAGCGCTGAGCCGCACCGAAGGAGACCCGATGGACTTCGACACCCCGCTGGCCGAGGCCTGGATCCGAGCGATCGCCGCGGCCGTCGAGAAGGAGCAGTCCCGGCTCACCGAGCTGGACTCCGCGATCGGCGACGGCGACCACGGCAGCAACCTCCGGCGCGGCTTCGCCGCCGCCCTGTCCGCCCTGGACGGCCTCCGGCCGGCCGGCCCCGGCGCCGTCCTCACCAGGACCGGCAGCACGCTCATCTCCAAGGTCGGCGGCGCCTCCGGCCCGCTCTACGGCAAGGCCTTCCGCGCCATCGGCGCCGCCCTGCCCGAACCGGCCGGGCCGGCCGACGTCGCCGAGGCCCTGTCGGCGGGCCTGGACGCCGTCCGCCTCCTCGGCAAGGCCGAACCCGGCGACAAGACCATCGTGGACGCCTGGACCCCGGCCGTCGCCGCGTTCCGCGCGGCGGCCGCCACCGGCGCCGGCCTTCCCGCGTCGGCGGCCGCGGC
>NZ_JBSHBN010000111.1:0-4001 GCF_053612025.1 Kitasatospora sp. NPDC054768 | reverse complement strand
GGGCTACACCTTCGACTTCCCGGCCGCGTAGGCCAGGGCCGTCGGGGCCTCGGCTCCGCCCGGAACGCTCCGGGCGATAGCCCCACGTCCCCCACCCCCCCCGCCCCCCCGCCCCCGGGGGCGCCCGCCCCCCCCCCCCCCGCCGAGCAGGGCGCCCGCGACACCGTCCCCCTCCGGGCCCGCAAGGGCCGCGCCTCCTACCTGGGCGAACGCAGCATCGGCCACCAGGACCCGGGCGCCACCTCCACGGCCCTCGTCTTCCGCACCCTCGCCGACGTCACCGCCGACGTCACCGCCGCCTGAGCGCCGTCCCTCACCCGTCCGTCCGCGCGATCAGCAGGAGCAACGCGTCGTCCCGCAGCTCCCCGCCGGTGTGCGCCAGCAGGTCCGCGTACACCCGGCCCACCGCGGCCTCCAGCTCCCCCGCCGAGCGCGCGGCTCCCCCCACCAGCGGCCCGACCCGCTCCGCCAGCGGGTAGAACTCCCCGCTCGTGCGGTGCCGCGCCTCGATCACCCCGTCCGTGCAGAGCACCAGCACGTCCTCCTCGCCGAACGGCTGCCCCCACGTGGTCGGCTCCCCCGCCGCCAGCCGGCCGAGGCCCAGCGGCACCCAGGGGTCGGGCGCGTGCAGCACCTGCGCCCGCCCCTCGGGGTCCACCCGGATCGGCGGCACGTGGCCGTACTGCAGCAGTTCCATCGCCCCCGGCGTACGGAACTCCGCGAACAGTGCCGTGGTGAACTCCCCGTCCGGCACGTGCCGTTCGACGCTGGCCTCGATCCGCGCCGCGACGCCCCGCAGCCCGGTCTCGTCGTACGCCGCCTCGCGGAACGCGCCCAGCACCACGGCCGCGGTCTGCACCGCCGCCAGCCCCTTGCCCCGGACGTCCCCGACCGCGACCCGGGTGCCGTGCGGCGTCTCCAGCACCGAGTACAGGTCGCCGCCGATCCGTGAGGCGTCCGCCGCCGACACGTACCGCACCGCGAGCCGCAGCGGTCCGACGGTCGGCCCGGGCAGCTGCAGCAGCGCCCGCTGGGCTGCCTCGGCGACGGAGCTGACGGCCGCGAAGGCCGCCGCGCGCCGCATCCGGATCTTGGCGACCCAGGCCGAGAACAGCGTCAGGACGACGTAGCTGACCATCGCCCCGTACAGGAAGCGGGCGTCGTTGATGTTGTCGACCTCGTCGTAGTGGCTGAGCCCGAACACCGTGACCAGCCCGAGCGCGCAGACCAGGAGCAGCTCGCCGGGTTTCAGGGTCAGCGCCGCGACGGTCGGCACCACGGTCATCAGCGGGGCCAGGTAGCGGTCCTTGCCGGAGAGGAAGTCCGCGAGCCCGACCAGCAGGACGGCGATCAGCGCCGGCGTGGCGCGCCGCCAGAACGGGACGTCCTGGAGGTCGGCGGCGAGCAGGGCGCCGCGCTGCCGGTCCGGCGGCAGTCCGGCTGCCGTGGGGGCCGAGGGAGACTGGGCGCGGCGGAGCGGAAACACATATCGAACATAAGGGACGATCACGGACGAGGCCCGACCGGCCCGGCTCCCCGCGCTGCGGAGCATTCCGCCCCACCGCCTCCGGGAATACCCTAGAGGGGTATGGTGTTGTCGCAAGAGTCGTTGCCAGCGCCGCGTCCCGGACGAACACCCGGGCCGCCCGGACCTCCCGGAGGCCTCCGATGTCCACCACCATCACCTACACCGTGTCCGGCATGAGCTGCGGCCACTGCGAGAAGGCGATCAGCGAGGAGGTCTCCGCGCTGGCCGGGGTCACCGGGGTCGCCGCCGACTCCACGGCCGGTACCGTGACGATCTCCTCCGCCGCCCCGTTGGACGACGAGCAGGTGCGCGCCGCGATCGACGAGGCCGGCTACGAGCTGGTCGGCCGCAGCGCCTGACCCACCCGGCACGGTGGGGGCCGCCGCGGCGCCCCCGCCGGCCGCCCGACCGAGGAGCTGATCCGCATGAGCACGTCCACCCCGGACCTCGGGGCCCGGGACCGGGTCGAGCTGTCGATCGGCGGGATGACCTGCGCCTCCTGCGCCGCCCGGATCGAGAAGAAGCTCAACCGGATGGACGGCGTCGAGGCCACCGTCAACTTCGCCACCGAGAAGGCCCGGGTCGACTTCGGCCCCGGCACCACGGTCGAGGAGCTGATCGCCACCGTCGAGCGCACCGGCTACACCGCCGAGGTCCCCCCGCCGCCGGCGCCCGCCACCCCCGAGCCCGAGCGGACCGCTCCGACCGGACGCCCCGACACCCTGCGGGACCGGCTGCTGATCAGCACCGTCCTCGGCGTCCCGGTGGTCCTGCTGTCGATGGTGCCGGCCCTCCAGTTCGACAACTGGCAGTGGCTGGCCTTCGCGCTCACCGGCCCGGTCGTGGTCTACGGCGGCCTGCCCTTCCACCGCGCCGCCTGGACCAACCTGCGGCACGGCGCCGCCACCATGGACACCCTGGTCTCGCTCGGCACCCTGGCCGCCTTCGGCTGGTCCTGCTGGGCCCTGTTCCTGGGCCACGCCGGCATGCCCGGGATGCACCACGACTTCTCGCTGTCCGTCGGCGACACCGATGCCTCCGCCACGCTCTACCTGGAGACCGCCGCCGCCGTCACCGTGCTGATCCTGCTCGGCCGCCACCTGGAGGCCCGCTCCAAGCGCCGGGCCGGCGCCGCGCTGCACGCCCTGCTCGACCTCGGCGCCAAGGACGTCGCCGTCCTGCGGGCGGGCCGGGAGGTACGGCTGCCGGTGGACCGGCTGACGGTCGGCACCCGCTTCGTGGTCCGCCCCGGCGAGAAGATCGCCACCGACGGCGTGGTGGTCGAGGGCGCCTCGGCCGTGGACGCCTCGATGCTCACCGGCGAGTCCGTCCCGGTCGAGGTCACCGTCGGTGACGCCGTCACCGGCGCCACCGTCAACGCGGGCGGGCGCCTGGTGGTCGAGGCCACCCGGGTCGGCGCCGACACCCGGCTGTCCCGGATGGCCCGGCTGGTCGAGGAGGCCCAGAACGGCAAGGCCGCCGCCCAGCGGCTGGCCGACCGGATCTCCGCCGTCTTCGTCCCGGTCGTCATCCTGATCGCCCTGACCACCCTGGTGGTCTGGCTGCTGGCCACCGACAGCCCCACCGAGGCCTTCACCGCCGCCGTCGCCGTGCTGATCATCGCCTGCCCGTGCGCCCTGGGTCTGGCCACCCCGACCGCGCTCATGGTCGGCACCGGCCGCGGCGCCCAGCTCGGCATCCTGATCAAGGGCCCCGAGGTGCTGGAGACCACCCGCAAGGTCGACACCGTCGTCCTCGACAAGACCGGCACCGTCACCGCCGGCCGGATGGCCCTGGTCGCCGTGCACACCGCCGAGGGCGTGGACCGGGCCGAGGCGCTGCGACTGGCCGGCGCCGTCGAGCACGCCTCCGAGCACCCGATCGCCCGGGCGGTCGCCGAGGCCGCCACCGAGGCCGGCGAACTGCCCGCCGTCACGGACTTCCGCAACGTGCCCGGACGGGGCGTGGAGGGCGTCGTGGCGGGCCGCACGGTGGTCGCCGGGCGTGAGGCCCTGCTGGCCGACCGTGCACAGCACCTGCCGCCCTCCCTGGCCCGCGCCAAGTCCGCCGCCGAGGCGGCCGGCCGCACCGCGATCGCGGTCGGCTGGGACGGCGAGGCGCGGGCCGTGCTGGAGGTCGCCGACGCGGTCAAACCGACCAGCGCCGAGGCGATCGGCAAGCTGCGCGCACTGGGCCTGACCCCGATGCTGCTGACCGGCGACAACCGGCTGGTCGCCGAGGCCGTGGCGGCCGAGGTCGGCATCGCGCCGGAGCACGTGATCGCCGAGGTGCTCCCCGAGGACAAGGTCTCCACCGTCAAGCGGCTGCAGGCCGAGGGCAGGGTCGTGGCGATGGTCGGCGACGGCGTCAACGACGCGGCCGCGCTCGCCCAGGCCGACCTGGGCCTGGCGATGGGCACCGGCACCGACGCCGCCATCGAGGCCGGCGACCTCACCCTGGTCCGCGGCGACCT
>NZ_JBSHBN010000110.1:0-31956 GCF_053612025.1 Kitasatospora sp. NPDC054768 | reverse complement strand
GCGCCGCCCTATCCGCGCCCCCCCCCCCGCGACCCCCCCGCGCCCGCCACCTCCGGCGCGCCCCCCCCCCGCGGGCGGCGGCCCCCCCGCCGGGGCGTGTGCGGCGGCTACTCCTTGCGGAGCATCGCGTCGACCACCCGGGCGGAGGCCTTGCCGTCGTCCAGGTCGCAGTACGCCTCGCGGAACGCGGTGGCCCGGTCCGCGTACTCGGCCGTGATCCCGTCCACCCGGCCGAGCACGGAGACGAGCTCCTCGGAGGTGGCCGGCATCGGGCCGGGCGCCTCGGCCTCGAAGTTCAGGCTGAAGCCGCGCAGGTTGTCCCGGTAGTGCTCCAGGTCGTAGGTGAAGAACACGATCGGCTTGCCGGTCGCCGCGAAGTCGAACACGCTCGCCGAGTAGTCGGTCACCAGTACGTCGGCGATCAGCAGCAGCTCCGCCATGTCGGGGTAGCTGCCGACGTCCCAGATGTAGCCGTTGCCGGCGCCCGGGATCTGGCCGCACATCAGGTGGTGCCGGCGCACCAGCAGCACCTGGTCGTCGCCGAGCGCGGCCCTGGCCGCCGCCAGGTCGATCCGCAGGTCGATCTGGTAGCCGTCCTGCGGCCGGCGCCGGTCCTCGCGCCACGTCGGCGCGTAGAGCACGACCTTCTTGCCCTCGGGCAGGCCGAGCCGCTCCCGGACCTGCTCGGCGGTCTTCTCCCGGTCGGAGGCGAACAGCAGGTCGTTCCGGGGCGAGCCGCTCTCCAGGATCTCGCCCTTGAAGTCGAAGGCGCGCCGCAGCACCGGGGCCGACCAGCGGTTGCCGGCCACCAGCAGGCTCCAGTTCGGGACCTCCCGGGCCAGGCTCTTGAGGTACTTGGAGTCGGTGAACCAGACCTTCTCGAAGTCGAAGCCGATCTGCTTCAGCGGGGTGCCGTGCCAGGTCTGGACGACCACCTGGTCGGGACGGCGGACGAAGAAGTCGGGCAGGTGGGTGCTGGCCACCACGTACTTGGCGGTGGCCAGCGCCTCGTACCACTCCGGGCTGCGGTACCGCAGCGCGGTCGCGCTCTGCGGCAGCTCGGCCTGCATGTCGTCGTTGCCCCACAGGTGCTCCAGCGGCAGGCCGCGGCGGACCAGTTCCTCGTGGACGGCCCGGGGCGAGCCGGAGTACGTGCCGTACTTGCCGGTGTGGTACACCACCGTGTCGCGCACCGGCAGCCGTCGGGCAGCCGGGTAGTCCACGCTCTGCAGCTGGCGCTGGCGGAAGCCGGCCCGCTCCTCGGGCAGCAGCACCGAGTCCGACTCCAGCGACAGGCCGTCGTGGTCGCGACGCTCCAGCAGTATCCGCTTGCCGCGGGACTCCACCACGACCGGCAGGACGTCGAAGCAGTCCGGGGTGACCAGCGCGGCGGCGTCCGGCAGTTCGGGCACCTGCACGCCGACCGGGCGGAAGACGACGTGCCAGGTGCCCCGGGAGAGCGGCACCCGGCCGGCGAAGGAGGCGGTCGGCACGGCGGGCAGCGCGGTGCGGAACCGGCCGTCGGAGATCTCCACCGGGTAGGCGTGCTCCTCCTCGCGCCACTTGTGACGGACCACCAGTTCCCAGCGGTGCGCGCCGGGCAGCGGGAACGAGCCGCTCAGCAGGAAGCCGTCGGCGCCGCGCGAGGACACGTCGTCCACCAGCGGCTGGAGCACCTGGTCGGTGAACTGGAGGTGCCCGTTGGGGGAGGGCTTGGAGTAGAGCGCCCGGCGCTCGGCCACCGGGGCCTGCGGGTTCAGCGCCAGGTGCAGCCGCTCGGGCGCGTTGCGGTCGTCCCAGGCCAGCGGGACGGTGCTGCCGTCGGCCAGCAGCAGGGAGCCGTCCCAGTGGTCGCGGCTGCGCTCGCCGGCCACCGGGTCCAGCTCGGCCCAGGCCTCGCGGACGGCGGTCAGCTCGGCGACCGGGGCGAGCGCGGTGAACGGCTGGAGCGAGCCGACCGGAGCGCCCAGCTCCAGCGGGAAGGTCACGTGGCGGTCCGACTCGGCGTGGGTGAGCCGCAGCCGCGCCCCGGCGAAGCTCGGGCCGGAGCGGGCCGCGCCCGAGACCTCCAGCCGGTCGCCGTGCGCGGCCAGGCCGGTCACCCGGGCCTTGACCGTCTCCACCCGGAGGTAGACGAAGTTGTCCCGGATCCACGGCACGATCCGCACGTCCGGCTCGACCCAGTGCGACGGGAGGAACTGCGCGCTGTCGCTCCACCCGGCCGAGATCCGGCCCTTGTAGACCCCGCCCTTGCCGGCGCCGGCCACCAGGACGCGCCAGTTGCCGTCCTTCCACTGGCCGCGGTGCCTGAGCCTCTTCGGGTCGATGGCCACGTTGAAGCCGGACCAGTCGCAGCTGTACAGGTCGTGCTGGCAGCTCGCGGTGGCCTCGGGGCTGTACGTCGTCCTCATCGGCACCGCGATGACCCGGCGGCCCTTGGCCTCGCGCAGCACCAGGGTGCGGACCATGTCGTGCTTGCCGGCCGCGCCCAGCTGCTCCGGGTAGGCGTGCCCGGTCAGCCGCAGCTTCCCGTCCTCCCAGACGCTCCGGTACAGCCGGCTGCGGATGACCAGCGAGTTGTCCAGCTTGAGCACCCCGGCCGGCACGCTCTTGCGCCCGCCGCGCAGGAACGGGTAGTCGGCGTACGGGCGCAGCAGGCCGCGGGCCTGGACACCGCCGCCGCTCTCGCGCTCGTACGTGATCTGGTCGACCAGCTCGTCCATCCGGCCCGACAGGGTCAGGTGGTACTTCAGCCGCACCGGCGCGCGCAGCCGGCCGACGTGGTCGGAGCCGATCGCCCGGAGCAGCCGGCCGACGTGCTGGAGGTAGGCGTCCCGGTAGTCCTTGTCCCCCTCCACCAGGGACGAGAAGAACATCGGGATCTCCTCGACGAGGGTGTTCTCGTCGTAGGAGCGCAGGTACTCGGCGAAGCGCGGCTCGGTCTGTTTCATCAGCCAGGCGCGCACCAGCTCGACCGAGGCGACCCGGTCGATCAGGCCCTTGGGGTTGGTGCGCATCTGCGTGATCGACATCTCGCCGACCTCGCGCTCGCGCCAGTGGTAGATCGGCTCGGAGAGCACGTCCACGCTCTTGGCCAGGTAGTGGTGCGGCACGCTGACCGGCGCGTCCTCGTACAGGATGCCCTCGGGGTAGAGCAGGCCGGCGCCGTCGAAGAACGAGCGGCGGTACACCTTGTTCCACGCGGTGCGGTCGGTGACCAGCGCCGGGATCTCGGTGATGTGGGTCTTGAGCCTGGTCTCCTTGAACGGCTTCAGGTGGCCGCCGGACTGGTAGTAGCCCACGGCGCGGAAGCGCAGCACGTTGCCGGTGCAGAAGTCCGAGCCGGTCTCGTCCAGCGTGTTGATCATCAGCTCGTACGCGCTCGGCGGCATCGAGTCGTCGCTGTCCACGAAGCACAGGAACTCGGAGTCCGGGTCGATGTGCCGGATGCCGGTGTTGCGGGCCGCGCCGAGTCCCTTGTTCACCTGCCGGACCAGCCGGAACCGGGAGTCCTCGGCCGCGTACGCCTCGGCGAGCGCCGCGCTGCCGTCCTTCGAACCGTCGTCGACCATGACGCACTCGAAGTCCGTGAAGGTCTGGGCGGCGATCGAGTCGAGGCATTCGACGAGGTAGCGCTCGACGTTGTAGATCGGGACGACGATGGAGAGGCGGGGAGCCATCGGCTACGCAGGCCTTTCTCTGGAGGAGCGTGGCAGCCCGTACGGGGCCTGGCCGCACTTGGATCGGTGCGTACGTGCGCCCCCGATCCTACCTCCGGGGACCTCGCCCACCCCGGGACCACTACGCTGGGTCCGTGTCCCGTTTCAGCGTGATCGTCCCCGTGTACCAGGTCCAGGACTACCTCTCCGAATGCCTCGATTCGGTACTCGGCCAGGACGGCCCGGACTTCGAACTGATCGCCGTGGACGACCGCTCCCCGGACGGCTGCGGCGCCCTGCTGGACGAGGCCGCGGCCGCCGACACCAGGGTGCGGGTGCTCCACCTGCCGGAGAACGTCGGCCTCGGCCGGGCCCGCAACGCCGGCCTGGAGGTCGCCACCGGGGACTACGTGATCTTCCTCGACAGCGACGACACACTCACCCCCGGATTGCTGAAGGGCATCGACGAGCGGCTCACCGCCACGGGTGACCCGGACATCCTGGTTTACGACTACGCCCGCACCTACGCCGACGGCCGGATCACCCGGGCCGCCTCCGCCCACGTCTTCGGCGCCGCCTCCCCGGACGTCTTCGACCTCGACGCCCGCCCCGACCTGCTCGACCTGCTCCAGGTCGTCTGGAACAAGGCCTACCGCCGCGGCTTCATCGCCGAACAGCGGCTGGTCTTCCCGGCCGGCTACTACGAGGACACCCCCTGGACGTACCCGGCGCTGCTCGCCGCCGCCCGGATCACCCTGCTCGACCAGGTCGGCGTGCATTACCGCCAGCGCCAGGAGGGCGGCAACATCCTGGCCACCGCCAGCCGCAAGCACTTCGACGTGTTCGCCCAGTACGACCTGGTCTTCGCCTTCCTCGACCGCCGCCCCGACCTGGAGCGCTGGCGCCCGGTCGTCTACGGCCGGATGCTGCACCACCTCAACACCGTGGTCTCCAAGCCCGGCCGGGTCCCGCCCGGCGACCGCCGCGAGTACTTCCGCCGGGCCGCCGGGCACTGCGCCCGGCTGCGGCCGGCCGGCTACCGGCCGCCGGCCGGCGTGGACGGCGTGCGCACCGAACTGCTCAGCCACGGCCGCTACGGGGCCTACCAGGCCGTCCGAGCCCTCGCCAAGGCCCGTCGACTCGTCAAGCGGTAGCCGCGGGGCGTCCTGCCGGTCCTCGCCGGGGCCGCCGAAACCCACGGGACACCCACCCGGGGCCTGACGCCCATTCGGGGGACAGGGCCGGTATAACCGGTGGGTGGACTTCCTGACCCGTCTGCCGGTCCTCGGCCCGCTCGTGGCCCGGGTGCTGCGCAGCCGCCCGTACCGGGTGTACGAGTACTTCTCCGCCGCCCGGGGCAACCGGCTGGCCGGCGCCGTCACCTTCTTCGGCTTCCTCGCCCTCTTCCCGCTGCTCACGGTGGGCCTGGCGATCGCCGCCGCGGCGCTCAGCGACGACCGGGTGCACGAGCTGCAGAAGCACATCTCCGACCAGCTGCCGGGGCTCTCGGACGCGCTCAACCTGCCGGCCCTGGTGTCCAACGCGGGCACCGTCGGGCTGGTCGGCGGGGCGCTGCTGCTGATCTCCGGCCTCGGCTGGGTGGACACCATGCGCACCTCGATCCGGGACCTGTGGCAACTGCCCCAGGAGGAGGGCAACCCGGTGCTGCGCAAGGCCTGGGACGTGGCGGTGCTGGGCGGCCTCGGCCTGGTCTCGCTGTTCTCGCTGGCCGCCTCCGCCACCGGGACCACGCTGGCCGGCCGGATCGCCGACGCGATCGGCCTCAACAGCGGGTACCTGCTCACCGCCGTCGGCGTGCTGATCGCCATAGCGTGCGACATGCTGCTCTTCGCCTACCTGCTGGCGCCCTTCCCCGGCATCACCGACCAGCGCCGCCGGGACCTCGTGCAGGGCGCGCTGATCGGCTCCGTCGGCTTCGAGCTGCTGAAGCTCCTGCTCGCCTCCTACCTGGGCTCGATCGCCGGACGGAGCCTCTACGGGGCGTTCGCCACGCCGGTCGCGCTGCTGCTGTGGATCAACTTCGTCTCCCGGCTGCTGATGTACTGCGTGGCCTGGACGGCGACGGCCGACCCGCGGGCCGCCCGGGAGCGGACCAGGGCGCACGGGCGGACGCTGCTGGAAGCGGCCGACAAGGCGGAGGCGGCGGCCCGGGCGGACGCCGCGGAGCAGGCCGCCCGGGCCCGGAAGAAGGAGAGGACGGAGAGAAAGGGAAAGGGGAAAGCTCGGCCCCAGGACTGAGGCCGGGCCCTGCCGCGGGCCGGTGTTCAGCCGGTTCGGCGTCGGCGGATCAGCCGGCGGATCAGCCCGCGGAGCGGCGCCGCAGCACCACCGCGCCGCACCCGAGCGCGGCACCGGCGAGCACCACGGCCGACCAGCCGACGACAGCGAACCGGCCGCCCCCGCCCGCCGCGCTGGGCGCCGCGGCCGCCGGTGCGGCGGGGTGCGGCGGCGGCACGGGCGTGCTGTCACCGCCGCCGGCCTGGCCGGTCGGCTCGGCGCCGCCGGGCGGGAGCTCGTCGACCAGCCGGCCGACCGGCTGGACCTTGCCGGCCGCGGCGAAGCCCCAGTCCAGCAGCGCGGCCGTCTCGTCGTACACCTTCTGGTAGCTCGACGGGTGCATCACCGTCACCAGCAGGGTGCGGCCGTCGCGTTCGGCGGCGCCGACGAAGGTCGAGCCGGCGTTGGTGGTGGTGCCGTTCTTCACGCCGATCAGGCCCGGGTACTTGCCCAGCAGCCGGTCGGTGTTGGCGATCCCGAAGCTGCCGCGTCGGCCGGTGTTCCGGTCGACGGCGCCGGGGAACATCGCGTCCCGGGTCGCGCAGTACATCCGGAAGTCCGCGTTGCGCAGACCGGCCCGGGCGAACAGCGACAGGTCGTAGGCCGAGGACACCTGGCCGTCCATGTCGTAGCCGTCCGGGGAGATCACCCTGGTGTCCCGCGCCTGGAGCGTGTCGGCGCGCGTCTGCATCTCGGCGACGGTCTGCTGCACCCCGCCGTTCATGTGCGCCAGGACGTGCACCGCGTCGTTTCCGGAGCTCAGGAAGACCCCGCGCCACAGGTCCTCGACCCGGTAGTCCAGGTTCTCCTTGATGCCGACCAGGCTGCTGCCGGGGCCGATCCCCTGGATCTCCTCGTCGGCCACCCGGTGCACCGCGTTGCGGTCGAACTTGGGCAGCACGGTGTCCGCGAACAGGATCTTCAGAGTGCTCGCCGGGGGCAGCCGCAGATGCGGATTGCTGGCCGCCAGCACCTCCCCCGACACCGCGTCGGAGACTATCCAGGACTGGCCGGTGAGGTCGGGGGGCAGCGGCGGAGCGCCCGCCATCGGGGCGACCTGCACCCCCGGGAGCCCGAGCCGCTCGCCGCCGATCGCGACCGACGGGGGCGGCTGCTGCGGGGCCGCGCCCGCCGGGGCGGCGAGCAGTACCGGCAGGGCCGCGGTGACCGCGGCGCACAGGCGCGCGAACGTGAGACGGGGTGTGGGCACCAGCAGACCGTACCCACTCACGGCTCCCGGCGCCCTCCCCCCGGGGCCCGTCCTCCGCAGGAGGGGCCCGCCCTACGCCGATCGGCGGCCCGCGCATACTGGGGAAGCACACCGCCTTCACACGCCGAGGACCCCCATGAAGCTCAGCCGCCGCACCTCCTGGTTCCTGACCGCCTTCGGGGTCTGGTCGATCATCATCTGGACGACCTTCGTGAAGAACCTCTGGAAGGACTCCGGCGGCCAGGCCTTCACCAACGGCGACCACTCCCAGCCCACCGCCTTCTTCTGGGTCCACCTGCTCCTCGCCGTCACCTCCTTCGCCCTCGGCATCGCCGTCGGCACCATCGGCGTGCGCGGCCTTCGCGCCACCACCCGCCGCACCCCGGCCACCGACTGAGAATCCCCGTTGCCGCTGTCGGCCCCCACTGGCAGGATCCTCACCGCTCGTGCACGTCTCGAACAGATCTGCCGACAGAGGGTGGGGATTCCTTGAAGAAGCACACGCGTTCACGCAGGCTCGGGGGGCTGGTCGCGGCGACCGTGGCCGCGGGCCTGCTCACCGTGCCGACGGCGGCCGTGGCCGACACGGCACCGACCGTCCTCGGGACGGAACAGGGCGGTGACTACGTCACCAGCGCCTGCGACTCGACCACCGTCCCGTTCTGGAGCGGACGGACCATGTACGGTCCGAAGCTCGTCGCGAACGTCACCGGCACCAGTGCCCGGTTCAGCGTCCGGGACGAGACCACGGGCGCCCAGGACCCGGTGTACACCGGTGAGGCGCAGGCCTACGGCCAGCGGTCCAGCGTCAAGGTCCCCGGCCTGCTGGACGGGCACAGCTACGCCTGGCACGCCTGGGCCCTCCAGGACACCCAGGCCTCCGCCCCGTCGGCGGACTGCCGCTTCTCGGTGGACACCACGAGCCCGACCGTCACGGCCTCCTCGACCGATTTCCCGGCGAGCGGCCCCGCCACCAAGTACGCGGGCCAGACCGGCACCTTCGTCCTCACGGGGCTCGACCCGGCGCCGGCCGGCGGCACGGCCTCCGGCATCGACTGCTTCCGGTACGGCTGGAACTACCTCGGGGTCGGCGACTGCAATTCGACGAACGCTGTCCGGCCGGACGCCGACGGTACGGCGAAGGTCGACCTCAGGGTCGTGGACTGGGGCACCAACACCCTCATCGTCCAGGCGGTCGACAGGACGGGCAACGTCGCCTCGGCCTCCTACACCTTCTACGCCCGGTCGAACCCGAACCCGCCGAAGACGCTCGGAGACGTCGACGGGGACGGCACCGCGGACATCGTGCTGCCCGACGCCCAGGGCAACCTGCAGTACATCGGCGTGAACGCGACCGACACCACGCCCAACGCGACGATCCGGGCGCTCGCCTCGCCCGACCACAACGGCTGGGCGTCGTACCGGGTCGTCCACCGCGGCTGGACGGACGACCACGCGCCGTCCCTGGACGACCTGTTCCTCCACCGGCCGGGCTCGGGCGCCCTCTACCTGTACCGGAACTTCGACTACGGCTCCTTCGATCGGAGCCTGCTCGGCGCCCGGCGTTCGACCAGCTGCGTGGACGCGACGGGCACGGACGTGCCGTGCCCCGCGGACTACGCCTCCGACTGGTCGAAGGCGGACCAGATCGTCGCGCTGGGCCCGGCGGCCGGAGGCTTCGACCCGGCGCTGGTGACACTGGAGAACGGCGACCTCTGGCTGCACGCCGGAGGCGACTTCGCGTACGGCTGGCAGACGGCCCGCAAGCTCACCACGTCAGGCGGCTGGGCCGGCTACGACCTGGTCGCCCCGGGTCCGGACACGGCCGGGAACCTCGCCCTGTGGGCACGCGACCGGGCCACCGGCGAGCTGCACGCGTACCCGGTTCCGAAGCAGGCCGACGGCACCTTCGACTACTCCGCCCTCGCCGACCCCTCGGCGAACGTGGTCGCCACGGGCTTCACCACCGCCGCGTACCCGACGCTCGGCAGCTCGGGCGACGGTGATGGGGACGGCACGCCGGACCTGTGGGCCGTCACTCCCGACCGGCACCTGGTGACCTTCAGCGGCTGGTCGGCGCCGAAGGACCTCGGCGCCCTGCGCTGAAACGGGCGAAGGCCCCCGCCCGATCGGAGGATCGGGCGGGGGCCTTCGGGGTGTCGGGCGGGGATCAGAAGCGGCGGGTGACCAGCGCCCGCTTCACTTCCTGGATCGCCTTGGTGACCTCGATGCCACGCGGGCAGGCCTCGGAGCAGTTGAAGGTGGTGCGGCAGCGCCACACGCCCTCACGGTCGTTGAGGATCTCCAGGCGCTGCTCGCCGCCCTCGTCGCGCGAGTCGAAGATGAAGCGGTGCGCGTTGACGATGGCGGCCGGGCCGAAGTACTGGCCGTCGTTCCAGAACACCGGGCAGGACGACGTGCACGCGGCGCACAGGATGCACTTGGTGGTGTCGTCGAAGCGCTCGCGGTCCTCGGCGGACTGCAGGCGCTCCCGGGTCGGCTCGTTCCCCTTGGTGATGAGGAACGGCATGACGTCCTTGTACGCCTGGAAGAACGGGTCCATGTCCACGACCAGGTCCTTGAGGACCGTCAGGCCCTTGATGGCCTCGATCGTGATCGGCTTCTCCGGGTCGACGTCCTTGATCAGGGTCTTGCACGCCAGCCGGTTGCGGCCGTTGATCCGCATGGCGTCGGAGCCGCAGATGCCGTGCGCGCAGGAGCGGCGGTAGGTGAGGGTGCCGTCCTGCTCCCACTTGATCTTGTTGAGCGCGTCCAGGACGCGCTCCTTCGGGTCCATCGTCAGCTGGTAGTCCACCCACACCGGGTCCGGGTGCTCCTCCGGGTTGAACCGGCGGATCCGGAAGGTGACGGTGATCGGCTGGACGGCACCGGCTTCGACCGCGTCCAGAGCGGCCGAGTGCTTCTCCACGGTCGGAGTGCTCATCAGTACTTACGCTCCATCGGCTGGTAGCGGGTCGTGACGACCGGCTTGTAGTCGAGGCGGATGGAGGTGGTGCCGTCGGCGGCAACCTCCTGGTACGCCATGGTGTGCTGCATGAACTTCACGTCGTCACGGGTCGGGAAGTCCTCGCGGTAGTGGCCGCCGCGGGACTCCTCGCGGGCCAGCGCGGAGACGGCCAGCACCTCGGCCAGGTCGAGCAGGTTGCCCAGCTCGACGGCCTCCAGCAGGTCCGTGTTGTACCGGAAGCCCTTGTCCTGGATGGAGACGTTCTTGTAGCGCTCCTTCAGCGCGGCGATGTCCTCGACCGCCTGCTTCAGGGTGGCGCCGGTGCGGTACACCATCGCGTTGGCGTCCATGGTCTCCTGCAGTTCCTTGCGGATCTGCGCCACGGACTCGGTGCCGGTGCTCTCGCGCAGGCCGTCGACCAGGGCCTGGACCTTCTCGGCCGGGTCCTCGGGCAGCTCGACGAACTCGTTGGCGTTGGCGTAGTCGGCGGCGGCGATGCCCGCGCGACGGCCGAACACGTTGATGTCCAGCAGCGAGTTGGTGCCCAGGCGGTTGGCGCCGTGCACGGACACGCAGGCGACCTCGCCGGCCGCGTACAGGCCCGGGACGATGTCGGTGTTGTTGCGCAGGACCTCACCCTCGACGTTGGTCGGGATGCCGCCCATGGCGTAGTGCGCGGTGGGCTGGATCGGGATCGGGTCCGTGTAGGGCTCGATGCCGAGGTAGGTGCGCGCGAACTCGGTGATGTCCGGCAGCTTGGCGTCCAGCTGCTCCGGCGGCAGGTGGGTCAGGTCCAGGTAGACGTGGTCGCCGTCCGGACCGCAGCCGCGGCCTTCGCGGATCTCGGTGTAGATCGCGCGGGAGCAGACGTCACGGGACGCGAGGTCCTTCATGACGGGGGCGTAGCGCTCCATGAAGCGCTCGCCGTCCTTGTTGCGCAGGATGCCGCCCTCGCCGCGGGCGCCCTCGGTGAGCAGGATGCCCATGCGCCAGATGCCCGTCGGGTGGAACTGGAAGAACTCCATGTCCTCCAGCGGCAGGCCGCGGCGGTAGACCAGGGCCTGGCCGTCACCGGTGAGGGTGTGGGCGTTGGAGGAGACCTTGAAGAACTTGCCGGTGCCGCCGGAGGCGAAGACGACCGACTTGGCCTGGAAGACGTGGATCTCGCCGGTGGCCAGCTCGTACGCGACGACGCCGGAGGTCTTGCCCTCGCTGATCAGCAGGTCGAGGACGTAGAACTCGTTGAAGAACTCGACGCCGTGCTTGACGCAGTTCTGGAACAGCGTCTGGAGGATCATGTGGCCGGTGCGGTCGGCCGCGTAGCACGAGCGGCGGACCGGGGCCTCGCCGTGGTTGCGGGAGTGACCGCCGAAGCGGCGCTGGTCGATCCGGCCCTGCTCGGTGCGGGAGAAGGGCAGACCCATCTTCTCCAGGTCGAGGACGGCGTCGATGGCCTCCTTGCACATGATCTCGGCGGCGTCCTGGTCGACCAGGTAGTCACCGCCCTTGACCGTGTCGAAGGTGTGCCACTCCCAGTTGTCCTCCTCGACGTTGGCGAGGGCGGCGCACATGCCGCCCTGGGCCGCGCCGGTGTGGGACCGGGTCGGGTAGAGCTTGGTCAGGACGGCGGTGCGGCTGCGCTGCGTCGACTCGATGGCCGCTCGCATGCCGGCGCCGCCGGCGCCGACGATGACGGTGTCGTACTGGTGAATCTGCATGGGGGGTTAACTCGCCTCTGGCCTCTGCCGATGGTCGATGGTGCTCGCGGCTCAGATGTTGGGGTCGAAGGTGAAGATCACCAGGGTGCCGAGCAGCACGGTGAAGACCGTGGCGGTGCCCATGAGCCCCTTGAGCCAGAGCCGGGTCGAGTCCTTCTCGGCGTAGTCGTTGATCACCTGACGCATGCCGTTGGCGCCGTGCAGCATGGCGAGCCAGAGCATCAGGAGGTCCCAGCCCTGCCAGAACGGCGAGGCCCAGCGGCCGGCCACGAAGGCGAAGCCGATCTTGGAGACGCCGCCGTCGAGCACCAGCATGATCAGCAGGTGGCCGAGGATCAGCACGACCAGAACGACACCGGACAGGCGCATGAAGAGCCAGGCCAGCATCTCGAAGTTGGTGCGGGTGCGACGCGGGGTCTTCTTGGTCCGCTGGCGCGGAGGCTCGATGACGAACGCGTCGGCGGGGTTGCCGGTGCCCAGTCCCCTGCCGGTGTGCGCCTGCTTGGAGGGGACGACGATGGCGTCGGAGTATTCCGTGGACATGTCTCGGCTCACTTCCCGAACCAGGAGATCAGCGTGTGCTGGAGGATCCCGTAGAAGGAACCGGCCATCAGGACGACCCAGACGCCGACGACGGTCCAGAGCATCTGCTTCTGGTACTTCGGGCCCTTGGACCAGAAGTCCACTGCGACGACGCGCAGGCCGTTGAGGGCGTGGAACAGGATGGCGGCCACCAGGCCGTACTCCATCAGGTTCACGAGCGGAGTCTTGTACGTCTGGATGACGGTGTCGTAGGACTCCGGCGACACTCGCACGAGGGCGGTGTCCAGGACGTGGGCGAACAGGAAGAAAAAGATGAGGACGCCGGTGACTCGATGAGCCACCCAGCTCCACATGCCTTCCCGGCCGCGGTACAGCGTTCCAGCCGGCACGGAAAAACCCTCCGGAAGCGATTGGGGGCTCGGCCGGCTTCGGTGTCGGTCAGCCCGGCCGGGTACGGTCCACCGGCCGCCAGCATCCTATCGACGCCTTTCCGTGAACCGCCTCCGGGGGCCCCAGGTGTGATCAATCAGGCACTTCTGGCCTAGCGGGGCGGGAACCAAACCCGAGGGCGTCACGATGGGTGACGGCGTGCTCGCGCCCCGTGCCGGAAGGTGAGGGGCGCGGGGCGGGGCGGGTTCGGATTCGGTGGTGGTTCGGATCGGATGGTGCCGCGGCCTCACTCGTCCGGGCGGTTTCGTGGGCGGGGTCACCCGCGCGGGTGAAGAGGAGTGGGTGAGGAGGGGTGGGTGATGTGCGCTCAGCGCGCCGCGGCCTCCGAGGGGGTGGCGACCAGGTGCTCCAGGCGGGTGAGGGCGATCCGGCGGAGTTCGTCGGACGCGATCAGCCGCTCCTCGTCCGGGTCGTTGGCGAGGCGGGTGCGGATGGAGGAGAGCACGGTGTCGAGCATCTCCTCCGGGGCGACCCCTTCCAGGCAGACCACGAAGACGTGGCCGAACCGGGCCTCGTACGCGGCGTGCGCGGCCCGCAGCGCGGTGTGCGCGGCCTGGCTTCCGGGAGCCCGCATGCCGAGCAGCGGCTGCGGCATCCAGCTCTCGTCCGCCAGCGCCTCGGTGAGGTCGGCCGGGCGGAGGTCGTAGGAGGCCTCGCTGGCGGCGGCCAGCAGGGACTCGATGTCGGGGTAGGGCCGGTGTGCGGTGAGCCGCAGGGCCCAGCGGTGGCTGCCGCAGCAGGCCAGCAGGGCCTCCTCGGCAGCGCCGGCGTCGGCTTCGTTGAAGCGGTGCAACCCGAGGAGGGTCGGCTCTGTTCTGACGTCGAGCCGCTGTGACGGGATGTCGCTGGCCAGCGGGTCCTCCTCGTGAGGGCGGGAAGGTGCCGGTGGAGTGGGGTGGTGAACCGGTGGGATGGGGGCTGCCGAGGGGCGCGTTGGCGCCGGTCGACCTGCGCCTCAAAGGTAGTTGAGCGGTCATCAGTTGGGGAGGGCGCGCGCCGAATTCATCCGGACGAGCTATCAAGTTGTGACGTTGACACCTGCGCGTCAGCGCCCTCCCCGCGTCCCGCCGCCGGCCGCGGCGCCACCGTCCACCGAGGACCCGGGCCGGTCCGGTCCGGTCCACGGGACTCAGTCGCAGCGGGTGCCCGCGGCCGGCATCGTGCCCTCGGTCAGGTAGGCCTCCATGGCCCGGTCGATGCAGGCGTTGCCCTTCCCGAAGGCGCCGTGCCCCTCGCCGACCCGGGTGAGCAGGGTGGCGTTGGCGAAGCCCTTGGCCAGCGCCTCGGCCGAGGCGTACGGGGTGGCCGGGTCGCCGGTGCTGCCGACCACCAGGATCGGCGCGCTGCCCTCGGCCCGCACGGTGTGCGGCGTCTCCTGCGTCCTGAACGGCCAGTAGGCGCAGCCGGCCTCGCTGAAGTCGTCCACCGTGACGCCCCTGGACATCAGCGGCGCCTCGGCGAGCAGCCGGTCCACGGCGGCCCTGGCGTGCTCGGGGGTGGGCGCGGGGCGGGCGGCGTCGGCGCAGCCGATCGCGTTGTTGGCCTCGTCCACCGGGCTGTAGTGGCCGTCCGCGTCCCGGCCGTTGTAGTCGTCGGCGAAGGCCAGCAGGTAGTCGCCCTTGTCGCGCACCATCGCCCAGCCGAGGGCGGCGCGCAGGTACTTCCAGGCGGTCGTCTCGTCGCCGTAGAGGAGCGAGATGGTGCCGGTCCAGGCCTGGTCGCGGCCGAGCTTGCGGCCGTCCTTGGTGGTCAGCGGGTGGTCGTACAGCCCGTCGAGGAAGTCGGCGGCCTTCTTGGCGGCCTTGGTGCCGTCCTTGCCGAGCGGGCACTCGTCGGCGTGGTTCTCCACGCAGTCGGCGGCGAAGCGCTCGAAGGACTTCTCGAAGCCGACCTGCTGGTCGACCCCGTGGTCCAGCCGGTCCTGGCCGGGGTCGACCGCGCCGTCCAGGATCAGCCGGCCGGTGTTCTTCGGGAACTCCTCGGCGTAGAGCGCGCCGAGGTACGTCCCGTAGGAGATGCCGAGGTAGTTGAGCTGCTTGTCGCCGACCGCGGCGCGCAGCACGTCCAGGTCGCGGGCGGTGTTGCGGGTGCCGACGAAGGGCAGCAGCCTGCCGGACCTGGCCTGGCAGGCGGCGGCGTGCTCGGTGGCCTGCTTGACGTGCTCGGCCTTGCGGACGGCCGGGTCGAGGGAGGCGTCCGTCTGGTTGACGGCGTCGTGCTGCTTGTCGTCGTAGCAGACGACCGGGGAGCTGTCGCCGGTGCCGCGGGGGTCGAAGCCGACCACGTCGAAGCGGTCGTGCAGGGTGCCGGCGAACTGCTTGGCGCCGTACTTGACCATCCCGACGCCGGATTCGCCGGGGCCGCCGGGGTTGACCATCAGCGAGCCGATCCGCTGGTCCGGCTTGGCGGCCGGGTACTTGACCAGCGCGAGGTCGAGGGCGTCGGTGGCGGGGGCGGCGTAGTCCAGCGGGACGTGCAGCGTGCCGCACCGCAGGCCGGATATGTCGATCTTGGCTTTCTCGGCCCGGGCGTCGGCCGGGCAGTCGGCCCAGGTGATCTGCTGGCCGTAGAACGGCTTGAGCGCCGGGTCGGCCTCGCCGGTGGGCCTGGGCGTCGGTGTCGGGGAGGCCGTGGGGGTGGCGGCGGCGGGCGCGGTGGTGCCCGCGGCCCGGTCCTGGGCCGGCGCGGCGGTGTCGTCGCAGGCGGAGGCGAGGAGCAGGGTGCCTGCCGCCAGCGCGGCCAGCAGGACCCGTGGGCGGGCGGCCCGGAAGGTTCTCATCGCACGTGTGTACCACCGGGGGGTGATGTGTTCGATCTTGGCCCCTGCTCCGGGGCCGCCCGCCGGGCCGGGCTCAGGCGCGGTGGACCTTGTGGTTGGCGGCCTGCGCCCGGGGGCGGACCACCAGCAGGTCGATGTTCACGTGCGAGGGCCGGGTGACCGCCCACGCCACGGTGTCCGCGATGTCCTCCGAGGTGAGCGGTTCGGCCACGCCCGCGTACACGGCGGCGGCCTTCTCCTCGTCGCCGCGGAAGCGGGTGACCGCGAAGCCCTCGGACTTCACCATGCCGGGCGCGATCTCGATCACCCGGATCGGCTCCCCGCACAGCTCCAGCCGCAGCGTGGCGGCGATGGTGTGCGCGGCGTGCTTGGCGGCGACGTACCCGCCGCCGCCCTCGTAGGCGGCCAGCGCGGCGGTCGAGGAGAGCACCAGCACCGTGCCGTCGCCGGTGGCCCGCAGGGCCGGCAGCAGGGCCTGCGTCACGTGCAGCACGCCGAGCACGTTCACCTCGTACATGGCCCGCCAGTCGGCCGGGTCCCCGTGCTCGACGCTCTCCGCGCCGATCGCGCCGCCGGCGTTGTTCACCAGGACGTCCACCCGGCCGACCGCGGCGGCGAAGGCGTCCACCGCGGCCCGGTCGGTGACGTCCAGGGTGACCGCGCGGGCCGAACCACCCCGGTCGGCGATCTCCTCGGCCAGCGCCTCGACGCGGTCGGTGCGCCGGGCGGTCAGCACCACGTCGAAGCCCTCGGCGGCCAGCCGGCGGGCGGTCGCCGCGCCGATTCCGCTGCTGGCACCGGTGACCACGGCCACCTTCTGCTCGGTCATTGCCACTCCCTGGGGCTCATCGGTCGTTCACCCGATCATCTCAACCGCGTCGCCGCCGCGGCGGGCCGGTCAGGCCCTACATTGCGAGGACCCGCTCCCCAGCTCCGGAGGAGGCACCCCCATGACAGCCGAACCGCGCCGCGCCGAGTCGGGTTTCGCGATCGAGCCGCTGTACGGCCCCGAGTCCCTGGCCGGCCGGGAGGCCGGCGCCCGGCTGGGCCGGCCGGGGGAGTACCCCTACACCCGGGGTGTCTATCCGACGATGTACACGGGCCGCCCCTGGACGATGCGCCAGTACGCGGGCTTCGGCACCGCCGCCGAGTCCAACGCCCGCTACCGGCAGCTGATCGCGGGCGGCGGCACCGGCCTCTCGGTCGCCTTCGACCTGCCCACCCAGATGGGCTACGACTCGGACGCGCCGCTCGCCGCCGGGGAGGTCGGCAAGGTGGGCGTCGCCGTGGACGGCGTCGAGGACATGGCGGTGCTGTTCGACGGCATCCCGCTCGGCGGGGTGTCCACCTCGATGACCATCAACGCGCCCGCCGCCCTGCTCCTGCTCCTCTACCAACTGGTCGGCGAGGCCCAGGGGGTGGCGCCGGCGGCGCTCACCGGCACGGTCCAGAACGACGTGCTGAAGGAGTACATCGCCCGCGGCACCTACATCTTCCCGCCGCAGCCCTCGCTGCGGCTGGTCGCCGACGTGTTCCGGTACTGCCGGGCCGAGATCCCGCGCTGGAACACCATCTCCATCTCCGGGTACCACATGGCCGAGGCCGGGGCCGACCCCGCGCAGGAGATCGCCTTCACGCTGGCCAACGGCATCGCCTACGTCCGCACCGCGATCGCCGCCGGGATGGCCGTGGACGACTTCGCCCCCCGGCTCTCGTTCTTCTTCGTGGCCCGCACGACGCTGCTGGAGGAAGTGGCCAAGTTCCGTGCGGCACGCAGGATTTGGGCCACAATCATGCGCGACGTGTTCGGCGCCCGGAATCCGCGTTCGCAGATGCTGCGCTTCCACACCCAGACCGCCGGAGTGCAGCTCACGGCCCAGCAGCCCGAGGTCAACCTGGCCCGGGTCACCGTGCAGGCGCTCGCCGCGGTGCTCGGCGGCACCCAGTCGCTGCACACGAACAGCTACGACGAGGCGATCGCGCTGCCCACGGAGAAGGCCGCCCGGCTCGCCCTGCGCACCCAGCAGGTGCTCGCGTACGAGACCGACGTGACCGCCACCGTCGACCCGTTCGCCGGCTCCTACGCCGTCGAGTCGCTCACCGACGAGGTGGAGGCCGCCGCGCGGTCGCTGATGGACCGGATCGAGGAGCAGGGCGGCGCGGTGGCCGCGATCGAACGGGGCTACCAGAAGGGCGAGATCGAGCGCACCGCCTACCGGCTCCAGCGGGAGACCGACTCCGGGGAGCGGACGGTGGTCGGGGTCAACCGCTTCCGGTCGGACGCGGAGGAGCCGTACCAGCCGCTGCGGGTGGACCCGGCGATCGAGGAGCGGCAGGCGCGGCGGCTGGCCCGGCTGCGGGCCGAGCGCTCCGCCGGCGCCGTCACCCGGGGGCTGGACGCGCTGCGCCGCACCGCCGAGGGGACGGGGAACGTGCTGTACCCGATGAAGGAGGCGCTGGCCGCCCGGGCCACCGTCGGCGAGGTGTGCGACGCGCTGCGCGGAGTGTGGGGGACGTACTCCCCGGTGGAGCGTTTCTGACGTCCTGCTGAACGGCCGTCAACCCGCCGGTGTCGTCGGGGAAGTGGCGGCCGTGACCGTCGGCCGGGGTGGTCGTTGCACAGGGCACGCAACCCGGGGAAGGCGGCTGAAACAAGATGTCATACCCACGTGTCCGGCCGGTATGCACCCATCCGGGGACTAGTTTTCCGGAAGTCGGGCCAAATCCCCCCAACAGGCCTACGATTGGCGAGATGAACCGTCCTGAGCCCGCTCAGCCGGGCACCACTCTCGCCGTCCCACGCCCCGCCGCCGATCTGCGCGACCGGGTCCGGGAGCTGGAGCCCGAGCTGGTCGCCTTCCGTCGTGATCTGCACCGGCACCCGGAGCTGGGCCGCCAGGAGTTCCGAACCACCGGGCTGCTGCGCGACCGGCTGGCGGCCGCCGGGCTCGAACCCCGGGTGCTGCCCGGCGGCACCGGCATGCTCGTCGACATCGTCCCGCCCGGCACCGCCCCGGGGACGGAGTTCCTGGCCTTCCGCGCCGACATCGACGCGCTGCCGATCGACGACGCCAAGACCGACGTGCCGTACCGCTCCACCGTCCCCGGCCGGGCCCACGCCTGCGGCCACGACGTGCACACCTCGGTGGTGCTCGGCACCGGCCTGGTGCTGGCCGAGGCCGCCCGCGCCGGCGAGCTGCGCCGCCCCGTCAGGCTGGTGTTCCAGCCCGCCGAGGAGGTCATGCCGGGCGGCGCGCTGGACGTCATCAAGGCCGGCGGGATGGCGGGTGTCGGGCGGATCTTCGCGGTGCACTGCGACCCGAAGGTGGAGGTCGGCCGGATCGCCCTGCGGGTCGGGGCGATCACCTCGGCCTGCGACCGCCTGGTGCTGCACCTGGACGGCCCCGGCGGGCACACCGCCCGTCCGCACCTGACCACGGACCTGGTCACCGCGGTCGCCAGGACGGCCGCCGACCTCCCGGGGGCGCTGGCCCGCCGGATGGACCCGCGCTGGGGCGTCAGCCTGGTCTGGGGGCGGATCGCCTCCGGCTCCGCGCCCAACGTCATCCCGCAGCACGCCGAGCTGGAGGGCACCGTCCGCTGCCTGGAGCTGGACGGCTGGCGGGAGGCGCCGGACCTGCTGCACGAGCTGATCGCCAAGCTGTCCGAGACCCACCGGGCCAAGTGGACGCTGGACTACCACCGCGGGGTGCCGCCGGTGGTGAACGAGGCGGTCTCGGTCGCCCTGCTGGACGGGGCGATGCACGCCCGCTTCGGCGGGGACGGCGCCGTGGTGGTGGAGGGCACCGAGCAGAGCCTGGGCGGCGAGGACTTCTCCTGGTACCTGGAGCACGCCCCGGGCGCGCTGGCCCGGCTCGGCGTCCGCGCTCCCGGCGACGCCACGGTCCGGGACCTGCACCAGGGCCGGTTCGACGTGGACGAGCGGGCGATCGGCATCGGCGTGGAACTGTTCTCGGCGCTGGCCCTGGAGGCGGACGGCAGCTGACGGCAGGTCCGGGGGCGGTGCGGCCGGAGCGAAGCGGAACGGCCGGATCCGGGGTCCCGTCGGGGTTACGTAAACTGACCGAACCGACCTCGGATCACCGTCCGCGCGGGGGACAGAGCCCCGGGGAGAACATCAGACCACGGTTTGATAACAACCCGTATGCTCCGGCACCCCGTAACACAACCGTGTTCTACGCGCGTTACGGTGGCGTCCGACCACGCCAAACGGTTGCGTGTAGAAGGAGATATCCCCTTGCGCCGTTCAATGAAGCTCGCCGCGGTTGTGCTCTCGGGTTCCCTGGGCATGGCCTCGCTCGCCGCTTGCGGCGCAAAGAGCACCGACTCCTCCTCCTCCGGCTCGGGCGACGGTTCGCTCAAGGTCGGCCTGGCCTACGACATCGGCGGCCGCGGCGACCAGTCGTTCAACGACTCCGCCGCCCGTGGTCTCGACAAGGCCAAGTCCGAGCTGGGCGTCTCCGTGACCGAGGCCGAGGCCAAGCAGGGCGAGGCCGAGGCCGACAAGGAGACCCGTCTCAAGAACCTGATCGACGCGGGTTACAAGACGATCATCGCGGTCGGCTTCGTCTACCAGCCGGCGATCAACAAGATCGCCAAGGACAACCCGACGGTCAAGTTCGCGATCATCGACTCGAACGACAAGGACCAGCCGGCCAACGTCACCTCGCTGCTCTTCGCCGAGCAGGAGGGCTCGTACCTGGCCGGTGTCGCCGCCGCGAACAAGTCGAAGGCCAAGCACGTCGGCTTCATCGGCGGTGTGCAGTCCGAGCTGATCAAGAAGTTCGAGGCCGGTTACACGGCGGGTGTGAAGTCCGTCGACCCGAGCATCACGGTCGAGACCACCTACCTGACCACCCCGCCGGACTTCACCGGCTTCGCCTCGCCCGACAAGGGCAAGGAGGCCGCCCAGGGTCAGCTCGACAAGGGCGCGGACATCATCTACACCGCCGCCGGCTCCTCCGGCAACGGCGCCATCGAGGCCGTCGCCAACAAGCAGGGCGCCCTGGCCATCGGTGTCGACTCCGACCAGGCCAGCCAGCCGGCCCTGGCGAAGTACAAGAGCAGCATCCTGACCTCGATGGTCAAGAACGTCGACACCGCGGTGTTCTCGTACATCCAGTCGGTCAAGCAGGGCCAGAGCCCGACCGGCGTCAAGCTGTTCGACCTGAAGGCCGAGGGCGTCTCGCTCGCCACCACCGGCGGCAAGATCGACGACATCCAGGACAAGCTGAAGCTCGCCGCCGACGCGATCAAGTCCGGCGCCACCACCATTCCGACCGCGCCGGTCAAGTAAGCACCGCGCGTCCCGGACGCCGCAGCGCCCGCCGCCTGCCCGGCAGGGCGACGCATCCACACAGTTCACGGGAGGGGCCCGGCAGGGTGCGCTCAACGCGTACCCCCGGGCCCCGTTCCGTCTCCCCGTTCCCCCTTGGCCCTCCGAGCGCAACGACGCGCCTCCAGACCACCAGGAGACCGCCATCACCGCATCCGACCCCGTCCCCCTGCGCAAGGACGGCACCCCCAGCGCGGGGACGGCGACACCGGCCGTCGAACTGCGCGGCATCACCAAGCGCTTCCCGGGTGTCGTGGCCAACCACGACATCAACCTCACCGTCCGCACCGGGACCGTGCACGCCCTGATGGGTGAGAACGGCGCCGGCAAGTCGACGCTGATGAAGATCCTCTACGGCATGCAGAAGCCGGACGAGGGCACCATCGCGATCAACGGCGAGCCGTGCGAGTTCAACACCCCCGGCGACGCCATCTCCCGCGGCGTCGGCATGGTGCACCAGCACTTCATGCTCGCCGACAACCTCACGGTGTGGGAGAACGTCGTCCTCGGCGGCGAGAAGCTCCACGGCATCGGCGCCAGGGCGAAGGCGAAGATCAAGGAGATCTCCGACCAGTACGGCCTGGGCGTGCGCCCGGACGCCCTGGTCGAGGACCTCGGCGTCGCCGACCGCCAGCGCGTCGAGATCCTCAAGGTGCTGTACCGCGGCGCCAAGATCCTGATCCTCGACGAACCCACGGCCGTGCTCGTCCCGCAGGAGGTCGACGCGCTGTTCGACAACCTGCGCGAGCTCAAGTCCGAGGGCGTCACCGTCATCTTCATCTCGCACAAGCTGCACGAGGTGCTCGCGGTGGCCGACGCGATCAGCGTCATCCGGCGCGGCACCACGGTCGGCGACGCCGACCCGAAGGCCGTCACCGCCCGGCAGCTCGCCGAGCTGATGGTCGGCGCCGAGCTGCCCTCCCCGGAGAGCCGCGAGTCGACCGTCACCGACGCCGTGATGCTCGACGTCGAGGGCCTGCGGATCGCCAAGACCGACGCCGAGGGCATCGAGCGCGTCGTCCTCGACGACATCTCGCTGCGCATCCACAAGGGCGAGATCCTCGGCATCGCCGGTGTCGAGGGCAACGGCCAGGCCGAGCTGGTCGAGGCCGTCATGGGGATGCTGCCGCTGAACGCCGGCACCGTCACCCTGGACGGCAAGGACCTCTCCGGCAGCCTGACCCGGGCCCGCCGCGAGGCCGGCATCGGCTACATCCCCGAGGACCGCCACAAGCACGGCCTGCTGCTGGAGGCCCCGCTCTGGGAGAACCGCATCCTCGGCCACGTCACCGAGGCGCCCAACTCCAAGGGCGTGCTGCTCGACCCGCCCGCCGCCCGCACGGACACCTGGCGGATCGTCGAGGAGTACGACGTCCGCACTCCCGGCATCGAGGTCACCGCGGCCTCGCTCTCCGGCGGCAACCAGCAGAAGCTGATCATCGGCCGCGAGATGAGCCACCAGCCCAAGCTGCTGATCGCCGCCCACCCCACCCGCGGTGTGGACGTCGGCGCGCAGGCGCAGATCTGGGAGCACATCCGGGTCGCCCAGCGGGCCGGCCTGGCCGTCCTGCTGATCTCCGCCGACCTGGACGAGCTGATCGGCCTGTCCGACACCATCCGGGTCATCTACCGCGGCCGCCTGGTCGCCGACGCCGACCCGGCCACCGTCACCGCCGAGGACCTCGGCACCGCGATGACCGGTGCCGCCAGGGGCCACCTGGAGTCCGAGCCGGAGGCCGTCGCCGAGGCGCAGGCCGTCGCGGCAGAGGGCACCGAGGCCGAGGCCGGGCACCAGCCCACCGACACCGCCGACGACCCGCAGGCGGGGGAGTAACCCATGACCAGTCCCAACCCCGCCGCCGCGAAGCCCGGCCTGGCCCAGCGGTTCAGCGGTGAGCGGATCGTGCTCGCGCTGGCGGCGCCGGTGCTCGCGGTCCTGCTCTCCATCGCGATCTGCTCCGTCCTGCTGGCGACTTCGGGCAAGAACCCGTTCGACGCCTGGAACGTGATGATCACGTACGCCGGCAAGTCGGACGGCCAGGTGGGCATCCTCAACCGGTCCACCACCTACTACCTGGCCGCCGCGGCCGCCGCGTTCGGGTTCCGGATGAACCTGTTCAACATCGGCGTCGAGGGCCAGTACAAGGTCGCGGCGCTGTTCGCGGCCTTCGTCGGCGCCAAGGTGGACTTGCCGGCCTTCATCCAGATCCCGCTGCTGCTGGTCACGGCCATGCTGGTCGGCGGTCTGTACGCGAGCATCGCCGGTCTGCTGAAGGTCTACCGCGGCGTCAGCGAGGTCATCTCGACCATCATGCTGAACTCGATCGCGACCGCGATCATCGGTCTGCTGCTCGTTCCCGGCATCTTCGCGCCGAAGACCAGCGGCACCACCAACTCGATCCAGACCGAGCCGATCTCGCAGTCCAGCCACTTCTTCTCGCTGGAGACGGCCGGCGGAACGCTCTGGGGCTTCATCTTCGTCGCCGCCCTGGTCGGAGTGGTCTTCCAGGTCGTGCTGACCCGCACCCGCTTCGGCTTCGACCTGCGCGCCACCGGCCGCTCGGAGTCCGCGGCGACCGCCTCCGGCGTGAACGTCAAGCGCATGGTGATCATCTCGATGGTGGTCTCCGGAGCCATCGCCGGTCTGATCGGCCTGCCGGAACTCCTGCAGAACTCGTACTACTTCGGCCAGAGCTTCCAGCCCGGTCTGGGCTTCCTGGGCATCTCGATCGCCCTGCTCGGCCGGAACAGCCCGATCGGCATGGCCTTCGCGGCACTGCTGTTCGCCTTCCTGGACGTCACCGGCTCGGTGCTGCCGCTCCAGGGCGGGTTCCCGTTCGAGATCGTCGACGTCATGAAGGGCACCATCGTCATCTGCGTCGTCGTCGCGTACGAGCTGGTGCGCCGCTACGGCCTGAAGCGTCAGCAGCAGAAGGTCGGCGCCCAGCTCGCCGCCCAGGCTGCCGCGAACAGTGAGAAGAAGGAGGTGTCCGCATGAGCACGGCAACGGCTGCCCGTCCGAAGGCGTCGGGCGCACCCGCGAAGAAGCGCAAGCTGTCCTGGCCGGTCGTCCTGCTCCTGATCGCGGGCGCCCTGGTGCTGTTCTCCGCCGTGGGCCTGGCCACCGGCAACCACTCGCTGACCTCCTCCGGGCAGGTCACCGCCGCGCTCGGCGCCGCCGTGCCGATCGGCATGGCCGGTCTGGGCGGTCTCTGGTCCGAGCGGGCCGGTGTGGTCAACATCGGTCTCGAAGGCATGATGGTCGCCGGCACCTTCTGCGGCGCCTGGGCGGGCTACCTGGTCAACCCGTGGGTCGGCCTGCTGGCCGGCATGCTGGGCGGGGCGGTCGGCGGCCTGCTGCACGCGGTCGTCACGGTCACCTTCGGCGTCGACCACATCGTCTCCGGCGTCGGCATCAACCTGCTGATCCCCGGCATCTGCGCGTACGTCAACCGGATCTACTACAAGGACTACGTCTCGGTCGGTGCCGGCCAGAACCAGTCCCCGCCGGCCGACCCGCTGCCGTACATCACCGTCCCGGGCCTGTCCTCCGGGCTGAAGAGCATCGAGAGCCACCACTGGTTCTTCGTCTCGGACGTCGCGGGCGTGCTCGGCGGCCTGGTCACCAACATCTCGGTGGTCGTGCTGCTGGCCGGCGCGCTGATCGTGGTCAGCTACTTCGTGCTCTGGCGCACGGTGTTCGGCCTGCGGCTGCGCTCCTGCGGTGAGAACCCCACCGCCGCCGAGTCGCTGGGCGTCAACGTCTACAAGTACAAGTACCTCGCGGTCATCGCCTCCGGCGCCTTCGCCGGCCTCGGCGGGGCGTACCTCTCGCTGGTCGCGGCGCACTTCTACAAGGACGGCCAGACCCTCGGCCGCGGCTTCATCGGCCTCGCCGCGATGATCTTCGGGAACTGGATGCCCGGTGGCCTCGCCATGGGCGCCGGTCTGTTCGGTTTCACCGACAGCCTCCAGCTGCGCGACCCGGAGTCGGTGCACGTGCTGATCCTGATCGTCGGCATCGCGATGATCCTGTTCGCGCTCTGGCAGCTGTACCGCCGCAAGTACACCGCGACGGTGGTCTCCCTCGTGGTGGCCGGCGGCCTGATCGCCTGGTACTCGCTGACCGACGAGGTGCAGCGCCCGCTGATCGTCGCCACGCCGTACCTGATCACCCTGGTGGTGCTCTCGCTGGCCTCGCAGCGCCTGCGGATGCCCAAGGCGGACGGCCAGATCTACCGCAAGGGCCAGGGCAAGTGACCGCCCCCGCGCCTGCGGCGCCGCCCGCGATCGACTGGGAGCTGCTGCGCACGGCGGCGCGCGAGGCCATGGGCCGCGCGTACGCGCCGTACAGCAGGTTCCCGGTCGGCGCGGCCGCCCTGGTGGACGACGGCAGGGTGGTCACCGGCTGCAACGTCGAGAACGCCTCGTACGGGCTCGGGCTGTGCGCCGAGTGCGGGCTGGTGTCCGCGCTGCACTCCTCCGGCGGCGGCCGGCTGGTCGCCTTCACCTGCGTGGACGGCGCCGGTGAGCTGCTGATGCCGTGCGGGCGCTGCCGCCAACTGCTGTACGAGCACGGCGGGCCGGGGCTGCTGGTCGAACTGGCCTCGGGCGTGAAGCCGATGAGCGAGGTCCTTCCCGACGCGTTCGGGCCGGAGAGGCTCTAAGGGCCCGGTTGGCCCTAGCCGCAGCAATTGTTACGCGCGTAGAGTGTCGCGAGTGGGCCGGAACCCGGTCATCTCGCGACACTCTTCGCTTTTGAAACCCCTCTTGGAGCACGCATGGACGCCATCTCCGTCATCAGGACCAAGCGCGATCGCGGAGAGCTGAGCGACGCTCAGATCGACTGGGTCATCGACGCCTACACCCGCGGTGAGGTCGCCGACGAGCAGATGTCCGCGCTGGCGATGGCGATCCTGCTGAACGGGATGAAGCCGCGCGAGATCAGCCGCTGGACCGACGCCATGATCCGCTCCGGCGTCCGGATGGACTTCTCCTCGCTGCCGCTGCCCACCAGCGACAAGCACTCCACCGGCGGCGTCGGCGACAAGATCACCCTGCCGCTCGCCCCGCTGGTCGCCGCCTGCGGCGCCGCCGTCCCGCAGCTGTCCGGCCGCGGCCTCGGCCACACCGGCGGCACCCTGGACAAGCTGGAGTCCATCCCCGGCTGGCGCGCCCTGCTCTCCAACGAGGAGATGATGGACGTGCTGGGCTCCGCCGGCGCGGTGATCTGCGCGGCGGGCGACGGCCTCGCGCCGGCCGACAAGAAGCTGTACGCGCTGCGCGACGTCACCGGCACCGTCGAGGCCATCCCGCTGATCGCCTCCTCGATCATGTCGAAGAAGATCGCCGAGGGCACCGGCGCGCTGGTCCTGGACGTCAAGGTCGGCTCCGGCGCGTTCATGAAGAACCTGGACGACGCCCGCGAACTCGCCCGCACCATGGTCGGCCTGGGCACCACCGCCGGCGTCAACACCGTCGCGCTGCTCACCGACATGTCCACCCCGCTCGGCCTCACCGCGGGCAACGCGCTGGAGGTCCGGGAGTCCCTGGAGGTGCTCGCGGGCGGCGGCCCGGCCGACGTCGTCGAGCTGACCCTCGCGCTCGCCCGCGAGATGCTCGCCGCGGCCGGTGTGCAGGGCAAGGACCCGGCGGACGCGCTGCGCGACGGCTCCGCGATGGACCACTGGCGCCGCATGATCGCCGCCCAGGGCGGCGACGTCGACGCCCCTCTCCCGGTCGCCCGCGAGCAGCACGTCATCCCGGCGCCCGCCTCCGGCGTGCTCACCGCCCTGGACGCCTACGCGATCGGCGTCTGCGCCTGGCGCCTGGGCGCCGGCCGCGCCCGCAAGGAGGACCCGGTCCAGGCCGGCGCCGGCGTCGAGATGCACGCCAAGCCCGGCGACACCGTGGTGGCCGGCCAGCCCCTGCTGACCCTGCACACCGACACCCCGGAGCGCTTCGACTACGCCGTCGAGGCCCTGGCCGGCGGCGTCGAGGTCGCCCCGGCGGGCACCGCCTTCACCCCGAACCCGATCGTCCTCGACCGCATCGCCTGAGGGTCCTGAGGTCTGCTCACGTACGCCGGATCAGGCGTACGTGAGCAGACCGCTGGTGTCGAGCGTCCAGGGACCGACGGCGATCCTGTCGCCGAAGACGAACTTCTCCCGGGCCTCGTAGCCGGGTTCCGAGTGCACGATGCCCGTGCCCGTGCGGGGATCGACGAGCAGGTAGAACGGAATCCCCATGGCCGAGTAGTCGCGGACCTTGTCGTGGTAGTCGTTCTCGGGGTTCGACTTGGAGACGACTTCCACGACGAGCAGCACCTCGTGCGGGAGGACCGCCCGCTGCTCGCCCTCCAGGGTCGCCTCGGGGAACACCATCAGGTCCGGGTTGCGCAGTCGGCCGAGCCCCGCGTCCTGGAGATCCGCGCCGTGATACGCGATGTGACCGGGGTGGGTGGCCGACAACTGGGCGTTGATCTGTCGGGAGAGGCGCAGCACGGCGAGTTCGTGACGCTTCACGGGCGACATCATCATGACGATCTGGCCGTCGGCGATCTCGATCTTCCCTATCCCCGGCACCTTCGGCAGCTGATCCGCGATCTCGAGCAGCCTGGCGTACACAGCAGGATCGATGCTCATGTTCCGGAGTGTATCCGCGGCGGCTGTCAAGCGTTCGCGACCGTTCGGCGGGCCGCGTGGGCCCGGTGGGTGGCGTAGAGGGTGACGGCGGCGGCCAGGGCCATGGCGGCGAGCCCGACGGTGGCGGCGCCGGGCCAGCCGGTGGCGTGGTAGGCGTCGGCGCCGAGGGTGCCGCCGAGGCTGTTGCCGAGGTAGTAGGCGATCAGGTAGAGGGCGGAGGCCTGGGCGCGGCCCTCGGTGGCGGTGCGGCCGACCGAGGAGGAGGCGGTGGCGTGGCCGGCGAAGAAGCCGGCGGTGATCAGGACCAGGCCGAGCAGGGCGCAGACCAGGGACTCGGCGAGGGAGAGCAGCAGGCCGGCCGCGGTCACGCCGATGGAGACGTAGAGGGCGCCGCGCCGGCCGAGGCGGCCGGAGAGCCGGCCGGCGGCGGCGGAGGTGCCGGTGCCGACCAGGTAGACCACGAAGATCGAGGCGGCGATCGACTCCGGCAGGTGGAACGGCGCGGAGATCAGCCGGTAGCCGACGGTGTTGTAGACCGCCCCGAACACGGCCATGAACAGCATCCCGAGCGCGTACAGCCGCACCAGCAGCGGGTTGCGCAGGTGCCGTCCGACGGTCCGGGCGAGCGCGCGGGCGTCCACCGGGGCGGGGGTGAAGTGCCGGGCCGCGGGGATCAGCAGCCGGAAGGCGAGCGTGGCGAGCAGGGCGAGGACGGCGGAGGCGGCGAGGCCCCAGCGCCAGCCGAGTCCGGCGGCGGTCCAGCCGGAGAGCAGTCGGCCGCCCATCCCGCCGATGCTGTTGCCGGCCACGTACAGGCCCATCGCGGAGGGCAGCGCACTGGGGTGGACCTCCTCGGCGAGGTAGGCCATGGCGGTGGCGGGGAGCCCGGCGAGGGCGGCGCCCTGGAGGACCCGCAGGGTGACGAGGGCGGTGAGGTCCGGCGCGAAGGGCAGGGCGAGCGCGAGGGCGGAGGCGGCGAGGGTGGAGGCCGTCATCACCGCGGTGCGGCCGTACGTGTCGGAGAGCGCGCTGGCCGGGAGCAGCCCGAGGGCGAGGCCGAGGGTGGCGGCGGAGGCCGTCCAGCTGGCCTGGCCGGGGGTGAGGTCGAGGTCGGCCGAGAGGATCGGCAGCAGGCCCTGGGTGGAGTACAGCAGGACGAAGGTCGCGACCCCGGCGGCGAACAGGGCGAGGTTGGCGCGGCGGAAGCCGCGCTGGCCGGGGCGGTGGCGGTCGTCCGTGGTGGCGGTGGGGGAGGGGGCGGGGGCGGGGGCATCCGGGGTGGTCACGGATGCCCCGGTATCGGCGGGCTGCATGTCGTCGACCGTAGGCCTGGCGCCGTTGATGCGTCCAATGCATGAAGCGTGGATGATCGATGCACTGGTGTATGAGTCGAGGTGGTGGCGCGATGTCCGGTCCGGAGTCGGCGGACGGTGGCGAGCAGCGGTACCGGGTGGCCGAGTTGGGCCCGCGGGAGCCGGCGGCGCTGCTGGCGCCCCGGCTGGCCCGGTTCGCGGCGGTGGCCCGGCTGGAGCACGTGACCCAGGCGGCCGCGCTGCTCGGGGTGCCGCAGCCGACGCTGTCGCGCTCGGTGGCCCGGCTGGAGGAGGAGCTGGGGGTGGACCTGCTGGCCCGTCAGGGCCGTACGGTGCAGCTGACCCGGGCGGGCCGGCTGCTGCTGGCCTCGGTGGAGCGGGCGCTGGCCGAGGTCGAGCGCGGTGCGGCGGCGGCCCGGGCGGAGGCGGACCCGGAGGCGGGACTGGTGGCCTTCGGCTTCCTGCACACGATGGGGCCGGACGCGGTGCCGGCGCTGCTGCGCGGCTTCCGCGCGGCGCACCCGCGGGTGCGGTTCCAGCTGGTGCAGGACTACGGCGCGGCGATGCTGGAGCGGTTGCGGGCCGGGGAGTTGGACCTCTGTCTGGTCGCGCCGCTGCCGGAGGACCCGGCGTTCGCCGCCCGCCCGCTGGACGAGCAGCGGCTGCACCTGGTCGTCCCGGCGGACCACCGGCTGGCCGGGCGGCGGCGGATCCGGCTGGCGGAGGTGGCCGAGGAGCCGTTCGTCGGGCTGGAGCAGGGGTACGGGCTGCGCGCGATCACGGACGGCTTCTGCGCGCAGGCCGGGTTCGTCCCCCGGCTGGCGTTCGAGGGGGAGGAGGCGGAGACGCTGCGCGGGCTGGTGGCGGCCGGGCTGGGGGTGGCGCTGCTGCCGCCGGCCCTGGTGCCGCGACCGGGGGTGGTGGAGCTGGAGGTGACGGCGCCCCGCACCCGCCGGGCGATCGGGCTGGCCTGGGCGGCGGGGCGGCCGCTGACCCCGCCGGCGCGGACCTTCCGGGACTTCGTGCTGTCCCGGCGGGGGCGGCTGTTGCAGCACGACTGACGCCCGCTCGGCGGCGGTCCGGCGTTTTGGCGGATCGTATGGACCGGGCGGTGGAATTCCGCGTGGAGTTTGGACCATCCGGTGGTGTTCGCGGTGGTCGGTCTACGCGCGTAGGGGCTATATTTCCGCAATGGAACAGCAGATCCCCGTCACCACCGCGGGCACCGGCCCGCGCATCCCCACCGCCGACCAGATCCGCCGCGCGCCGAAGGTCCTCCTGCACGACCACCTGGACGGCGGGCTGCGCCCGGAGACCGTGGTCGAGCTGGCCGCCGCCTGCGGCTACCAGGGCCTGCCCACCACCGACGCCAAGGAGCTCGGCGAGTGGTTCCGCGAGGCCGCGGACTCCGGCTCGCTGGTCCGCTACCTGGAGACCTTCGCGCACACCTGCGCCGTGATGCAGACCCGTGAGGCGCTGATCAAGGTCGCCGCGGACTGCGCCGAGGACCTGGCCGCCGACGGCGTCGTGTACGCCGAGGTCCGCTACGCCCCCGAGCAGCACCTGGAGGCCGGGCTGAGCCTCGACGAGGTCGTCGAGGCCGTCCAGGAGGGCTTCCGCCTCGGCGAGGCCAACGCCCGCGCAGCCGGCCACCGGATCCGCATCGGCACCCTGATCACCGCGATGCGGCACGCCGCCCGCTCGCAGGAGATCGCCGAACTGGCCAACCGCCACCGGGACTCGGGCGTCGTCGGCTTCGACATCGCCGGTGCCGAGGCCGGCTACCCGCCCACCCGGCACCAGGCCGCCTTCGACTACCTCAAGGGCGAGAACAACCACTTCACCATCCACGCGGGCGAGGCCTTCGGCCTGCCGTCGATCTGGGAGGCCCTGCAGTGCTGCGGCGCCGACCGGCTCGGCCACGGCGTGCGGATCGTCGACGACATCACGGTCGGCGAGGACGGCACGGTCGAGCTCGGCCGGCTGGCCGCGTACGTGCGCGACAAGCGCATCCCGCTGGAGATGTGCCCGACCTCCAACATCCAGACCGGCGCCGCGGCCTCGTACGCCGAGCACCCGATCGGGCTGCTCAGCCGGCTGAAGTTCCGGGTCACCGTGAACACCGACAACCGGCTGATGAGCGGCACCAGCATGAGCCGGGAGTTCGGCCACGTGGTGGAGGCCTTCGGCTACACCCTGGGTGACCTGGAGTGGTTCACCGTGAACGCGATGAAGTCCGCGTTCCTGCCCTTCGACGAGCGGCTGGCGATGATCAGCGACGTGATCAAGCCGGGCTACGCCGAGCTGAAGGCGGAGTGGCTGTTCAGCGTGGGCGCCGGCGGCAACTGAGCCGCCGGGGCGGTGCCCCGGGCCCGCCGGGTCGGATGAACGCCGTGTTCCCGCACGAGAGTTGGCGTTCATCCGACTACTCACTCGGGTGAGTGAACGCCCTTTGGTTCCCGGGTGACCGGCTCACTACGGTGTGCCCGTCATTGCCGATACGGCTCGGCGGCGGTCGCCCGTCCGTCGGTCCCGTGCGTGAAGTCGGCCACCGACGAGGACCCAAAGGGGACCCACCATGAAGCAGGCTCTCAAGGCCGCGGGCACCGCGGCGCTCGGCATCGCCATCGCGGCGGTCGGCGCCGGTACCGCCTCCGCGGCCGACGGCCAGGCGGCCGGCGGCCTCGGGCTGCCCACCGGCGCGCTGACGAACCCGGCGGTGACCGGTGCGGTCACCGACACCGCCGCCAAGCTGCCCGCCACCGGCAAGGTGACCGAGACGCTGGGCACCCTCGCCCCGAGCGTGGGCAAGGCCGTCCCGGCCGGGGAGACCCCGCTGGCCGGCGTCACCCAGCAGCGTGCCGCCCTCCCGACCGTCCCGGGCCTGGACAAGACCCCGATCGGCGCGCTGACCAGCACCCTGCCGGCCCTCCCCGGCCTGACCGGCTGAAGTCCGGGGCGCGCCCGACCGGCACGCCCCGGCCCACGGCACGGCGACGGGCCGCCCACCCCGAGATC